>JAITLC010000069.1 GCA_031278095.1 Treponema sp. | reverse complement strand
ATAGGGGTTGTCCGAAAAGTTTGAAAAACTTATTCGGACAGCTTCTTTGGTGCGGCATTTGCGTACCGTTTCAACGAAACGGGAGCAAATGCGAGGGCTGTACAGGAAGCAACAAACTTCCTGGACATCCCCTTCTTCGTTGCTCAGAGCAATCTGCCGCTCAAGGCTTCATGTTCCCACACGGCTTTTCCGTTGCAGCGGCCCTGAAAAAGCACGTGCTCCCCGTAACCGGCTTCCCGGAGCGTTTGAAGCGCAATGCCGTAATGGCCGTCCAGATCCTCCGCACGGTGGGCGTCGGCGGTGATCAGGGCCGGAACGCCGGCTTCCCGGAAGAAGCGCAATATTTTTACCGACGGACAGGTTTCCGGAATGCGGCCGCGGTTGATGCCCCCGGTGTTAACTTCAACCACTATTCCCGCCTGCGAGGCCGATTCCGCAATCTCCCCGGCCCGGCGAAGGTAATGCGCATCCTCCGGATCGAAAAAGCGGCCTTCCCCGTTGTTTTTCTTTACGAGATCCACATGACCGAGGATATCGAAACCTCCTTTCCCAATCATCTCTCCCACGGTATCCCAGTATTTCCCCGTAAAGGCTTCCCCGTCTCCGCCGAAACCTTCCCTAAAGCCCCTCTCCGTCTCCTCAAGAGGCCCGTCCACGGTAAAGGGCGCTTCCCCGGAGGGAACAAGGTAATGAACAGAACCGACGATGTAATCCAGTCCGGAAAGGCGGCGGTGCAATTCGGCAGGGCTTGCAAGGCCTTCCATATAATCCGCCTCAAGGCCTGAGTATATGTCAAGTTTCCCGGCCCAGCGTTTCCGGGCCTCCTCAATCTCCGCCAGGTATGCAGGGAACTTTTCGGCCTTCATGTGCCAGTCGGTATCGGGGATCTCCGTTACCGCATGCCAGCATAGGCTGAGGGGAGCATGGGAGCTGAAGCCCAGGGACACAAGCCCCTTTTCAAAGGCGCTGCGGCAGATGGTTTCGATTTCATCGGTTCCGTCGCAGTAGATACTGTGAGTGTGGAAGGAAGAAAAACGCATCAGGAGCCCGCCAGCCATGCCTCTGCAGCCGTCCGGAAGCATTCAAAGGCAGCCTGAACCGGAGGAAAAGCAGCCTCCGCTTCGGGCCTGTTCTTATTTTTACAGGCAAGCTCAAGCCGCAGGGCCGCCTCCCCCAGCTTCTTGCCTCCCAGGGTCAGGGCGCTCCCCTTTACCGTATGGGCTTCCCGGAAGGCTGTTTCCCAGTCAGCCTTCGCAATCAAACCCGGTACCGAATCAAGCTGATCTGCAGTCCGTTCCAGATACTGTGTCAAAAGTGATCTTACCGACTCTTCGTTGCCCATAAAAGTATCCAGAAGATCTACGAAATCAAAAACCGGCAGTGTTTCTGCGGGTTTTGCGGCATCCTGTTTCTTTGCCGGGGAAGATTCCGCAGGTGCAGAAACGCCGCGTTCCGGCCGGACCTCCGCTCCGGCGGAATGGCTTTCTCCGGATTTCTTCCCCATCCACTTATGCAATGCCGCTTCAAGATCTTTTCTTTTGAACGGTTTCACCAGAACATCATCAAAACCGGCGGATACATAGTGTTCACGTTCATCCGCAAGAACACTGGCGGTAACGGCGATAATAGGATTACTGTAACCCTGACGGCGCAGTCTTTCTACAGCCTCGTAACCGTTCATCCTGGGCATCTGAATATCCATAAAGATAAGAGCGGGCTTTTCGGTCTCCGTCTTTTTCAGGGCCTCAAGCCCATCATCCGCTAGAACCGAAGGAAACCCGAGTTTACCGGCAATTGTGGCAAAGAGCTTCTGGTTTACCGGATGATCTTCCACAATGAGGAGCAGAGGCCTGTCTTTTTGCGGCCCGCCGTTTTCGATTTCTTCCTTTCTGCTTTCCCCCTCTTCCACCATGTCAAGTTCAGAAACAAATTCTGTGTCATTTTGAGTAAGGGCTTCCCTGATGATATCCGCCAGTTTCCGTCTTTTTATGGGTTTATTGATATAGGCTCTGAACCATTTAAGAAGGGTCATCTTGGTATCCCTGCCCAGAAGACCATGGGGAACCATAAGGATCAGCGCCATGGATTCAAGACCGGCATCGTTGTGAATCTCCGCAGCCAGACGCCAGCCGTCCATCACCGGCATGATCATGTCGATAAAACAAAGTTCATAGGGCTTCTTCTGTTCTACGGCGCCGCGCATCATATTCAGGGCCTCCCCGCCTGAAAGCGCCCCTCCGGCATTTATGTAACCCAGATCCCTCAGGTAGGAAATGACGATGCGAAGACTCTCCTCATTGTCATCAATTACAAGGATACGCATTGCGGGATTCAGGGGAGGCGGCAGAGAAACAGTCTTTTCGGGGGAACGCTGTATGGGAATGGTAAAACGGAATATCGAGCCTCCGCCCTGCCTGCCTGTCATGCTTATCCTGCCCTTCATCAGCTCCACAAGGCTCCGGCTTATGGCCAGCCCAAGGCCTGTACCGCCGAAACGACGGGTAGTGGACGCGTCGGCCTGCATGAAGGTAGTAAAAAGAAAATCACGCTTCTCCTCGGGCACTCCTATGCCGGTGTCTTCAACAAAAACCGTGACAGCCTCGACAATATTAAGCTCCGAAAGCCGTGCGCTTATCGTTACCCCGCCTTCCCTGGTAAACTTCACCGCGTTCTTTACCAGGTTGATGATTACCTGCCGGAATTTATTCGGATCTCCAACAATGCTTATATCAAGTCCCAGTGGAATATACACCGCCATTTCAAGGCCTTTCCTGTGGGCTTCGATGCAGATCATCTCCACCGCCTGCTCAATGGTTTCGGCAAGACGGAAACTGATCTGTTCAAGCCCCATCTTCCCCGCTTCAATCTTGGAATAGTCAAGAATATCGTTGATAAGGGAAAGCAGTACTTCCGCGGAAAATTTTATCTGCCCGGAATACTCCGACTGTTCCTTGTCCAGGACAGTATCCTGCAGTAATTCTATCATCCCAATAATCGTCTGGATGGGAGTACGGATCTCGTGGCTCATGTTGGCAAGAAACTGGCTCTTGGCCTCCATGGCTTTTTCTGCGATTTCACGATCCTCAAGAAGCCGCCGTTCCTCTTCACGGGCCCGTGTCTGATCGTCAATGGCAAAGCCGATAAAGGGCCCCCGCAGTTTTTCCGCGCTGTTATCTATGCTCTCCATAAACCATGCATGGATCTTGAACCATCGGGTATTTTCAGCCTTCTCTGCCTCCTTGACGGACGTATAGAAAACCATTACGCGGGTGGCGCCCGAGATGAGTCTGTAGAAATAGGTAACATACTCTTCTTCGCTCCCCAGTCCCAGAAACTCATGCATAGACGGGGGATTGCCGCTTTTACCCTTTTCGCCGGGATTCAGCGCGGTGAAAAGTTCCCGAAAATGGGGATTTGCAACAATAATATTGCCGCGAAGATCGGTGATCACCATCGACTCTCCGGCATCGCCGAAGAAACGGTAGAAAAGGTCTGGAGCAGATTCACGGGGCGGCTGATTCATCACGGCTTAAAAATTCGGTTCAAGAATTTCTATGGCTTTCTTGAAAATGGCATCCGGTTTCAGGGGTTTGGTGAGATAACTCTTGATACCCATCTGGAAGGCCTTGATTACCGTATCCCGCTGGGTTACTGCCGAAAGGACGATAACAGGAACGGTAATGTTCCTTGTCCTGTGATAATTGAGCACGGAAAAACCGTCCACCTTAGGCATCATGAGATCGAGAAAAACAAGAGCAAAATGTTCCTGCTGGGCAACCGCCGTATAGTCCCCTCCGTCGCTATACGTTACTACTTCTGCGCCCACGGTACGGAAGGTATTTTTTATCAGTTCATGAATAACAAAATCATCATCCACCACGGCGATACGGAGATTCTGCATACTCTCCTTGAGACTGTCCATATCAAGTTTACGCGGCCTGGTTTCCGCATCAAAACGGAGTTGCATGGATTCTCCGCTGGAAGCCTCCGTCGCAGCAAGAATTCTGTCACCGATAATCTCCGCCTTCTTTTCTGCATACTCCATGGAGCCGTTCAGTTCCGTAAGAAGTCCGTTCACGGCATACTGGAGATTGGAGACAACTTCGATGTCTTCGTAGTTTTTCTGCTCTTCGATAAATTTCCGTGCAAAGGCATCCCTGGTAAGAACACGGATATAACGCTGGCTCGTTTTGGAAGCGTCAAGCACGGTTTCCAGAAGTTTTTGCATGTTGGGCGCATCGGCAAAGCTGAGCTTGATGTCGCTCATCATGACAATAACCTTGGGGATGCGGATCTCATAAAGTTCAATGAGTTCGATGATCTTGAACCGGAGAAGATCCAGCTTGTCACGGTTAAGGCCCTGGGCAATTTCAATAAAGATAATGTCATCGTTGACATGAGTTTCCACAATGCCCGGACTTTCATCAATGGAAAATGAAAGTCCCAGGAGTTCTGAAAGGGTAATAAAAAGCGCGTCGATCTTTACCGGCTTGGCAAAAACTTTCTTTACCCCGTAAGGCACCAGTTCTATGATCTTCTTTTGATCTATGTGCTGGGCCATGACAATAACGGGAATCTTGATCGTATTGGGATTTTTCATTTTGTGCCTGAGCACTTCAAGGCAGCCCTGACCCTTGAGACTAAAGTCCATGATTATAAGATCGGGGTAGCTAGTTCTGAGCTTGGCAATTCCGTCCAGTGCATTCACCGCCACGGTTACCTCAGCCTGATCGTCGCCGGAAAGCTTGAGCTTCAGGTATTCACGGAAAAGCGGCGATTCATCAATAATCAGGATCTGCTTCATAAAACCACCTTAGTCTATTTTATGTAAGGAAGCCTTCAAAGGCAAGCAGGATGAACAGAGTACCGGTTCCGCTAAAAAATCGATATCAAAATTTTGTTGACAACTCTGACAACATGACATATAATGATTTTTAGCAACCGGTTGCCTATAATGGCAACCGGTTGCTAAATCCGGCATAAAACGCAGAGGAGAAACAGGTTAATGTATGAAAAATAAAACCGGGCTCCTGAATGAGCTAAAAACGAACAGAAGTCTCTTTATTATGATTGCTCCGGCGGTTTTCCTGGTTGTTCTGTTACAGTATGTTCCCATGGCGGGTCTGGTATTGGCCTTTAAGAACTACCGCTATGACAGGGGAGTTTTCGGCAGCGCCTGGCACGGCTTTGAAAATTTCCGGTTCCTTTTTGTATCAGGCTCAGGGCTGACCATCACCCGGAATACATTTCTGTACAATTTAATCAACCTGATCAGCTCCCAGTTCCTGGCTATCGTCGTCGCCATCATCATTTCCGAGATGCCCGGCAGGAAGTACAAAAAATTCTGCCAGTCTGTAATCTTCCTTCCTTATTTTATTTCCTGGGTTATCGTGGGCACCTTCGTGTTTAATATTTTCAATTATGAAACCGGGGTTCTGAATAATATCCTCAGGAGCCTTAACTCGGAGCCAATCAATGTGTACTCCATGCCCATGGCATGGCCCTTTATCATCTGCGCCTTCAACGCATGGAAATGGTGCGGTTACAATTCCATCATCTACATTGCCGCCATAACCGCCATAGATCCCGAGTGTTTTGAGGCTGCGGACATAGACGGGGCCAATATATTCCAGAAAATCAGGTACATCACGATTCCTTCAATCCGGCCCACGGTAATTATTATGCTGCTGCTCCAGGTGGGACGCATACTCCGGGGCGATTTTGAGATGTTCTACCAAATCGTCGGGAATAACGGGCAGCTGTACAATGCCACCGATGTAATTGATACCTTTGTGTTCCGTTCTCTGCTTTCAAACAACAACATCGGTATGACCACGGCGGCAACTATGTACCAGTCGGTGCTGTGCTTCATTATCATCATGGTAGTGAATCACATTGTCAAAAAGATCGAATATGACTACTCACTATTTTAGGGGATTATATGGGACAGGCAGGGCTTTTTCATTCTACCACAGTTAAAGCAACCGGAGTCACATGGATTTTTAACATTCTCTGTTTTATCATTATCACGGTAATTGCGATACTGTGCCTTATTCCCTTTATGCTTCTGCTTTCAGGATCATTCAGTTCGGATCAGGCCATACGATTTTCCGGCTACAGCCTGCTGCCCCGGAATTTCACCCTTGAAGCCTACAGCATGGTTTTCAAATATCCGCGAAAGATCGCCATGGCATACGTGGTATCCATATTTATTACTTCTGCAGGAACCTTCTGCGGTCTGTTTCTCATAACCATGACAGCCTATGTGATAAGCAGGAAGTCCTTTAAATACCGGAATACTTTCTCTTTTTTCTTTTATTTTACTACCCTGTTTAACGGTGGTCTTGTCTGTTCCTATATCCTGTTTATCCGTTACCTTCACCTAAAAGATAATTTCCTTGCACTGATCCTGCCTGGTATGTTTAATGTCTTTCATCTTTTGATCATGCGTAGTTTTATTTCCGCTATCCCCCAGGCCCTAATCGAATCGGCAAAGATTGACGGCGCCGGGGAATTCAAGATCTTTGTCAGGATCATACTCCCCTTACTCCCTTCGGGTCTGGCTACCATCGGCCTTTTTATGGCTCTGGGCTACTGGAACGACTGGTACAACGCCATGCTCTACATACAGACGCCGGAAAAATTTCCCCTGCAGTATATGATGTACGATATATTGATGCGTTCCCAGGCGCTGCTCCAGATAGCCAGTTATGTCGGCATACGCATGGAGAATCTCCCGACCAATTCACTCAAACTTGCCATGGCGGTAGTTACCATGGGCCCCATTGTTCTGCTGTATCCCTTTGTACAGAAGTACTTTGTCAAAGGCGTTACCATCGGTTCTGTTAAAGGCTAGAACGGCGATCCGGCGGAAATCGCCGGCGTCTTATAGCAATATACATTTTAGGAGGGTGGTTTATGAAAAAACCAACGACACTGAAACGGGTAGTAGTATCCCTGCTGCTCATGGCTGTCGCGCTGAATGTGTGGGCAGGTGGGAAAAAAGACTCAAGCGGGCCGGGAGTCTTAAAGGATCTTGACACTTCAAAGAGGATTGAACTAGTCATGTACTTTATCGGTGACCGGCCGGCAAAGCAGGATGAGATCGATGCAAATCTGAATAGACTTCTGCTTGAAAAATTGAACTGTACCCTGAAAATCAATTGGCTGGGCTGGGGCGAATTCCAGACCAAGTATCCCCTGCTCTTCTCTTCCGGTGAAGTGTTCGACATGGCCTACACGGCAACATGGCTGGGATTCGTTAACATGGCACAGCGCGGCGCCTTCATGAACCTGGATCAGCTCTTTCCCAAGTATGCACCCAAAAACTATGCGCGGCAGACCAAGACCGCCCTGCAGCAAGCCACGGTTGCCGGACACATCTACTGCGTTCCTACGCTCTTGGGTACCTATACTTCCTACGGTGTCATCTACCGGACTGATCTGGCACAGCCGTATGGCTGGGACGGCAAGATGGCGAACTTTGATGATGTGGAAAAGTACCTCGACATTATCAAGAAGAATTATCCCCAAATGGAGCCCCTCGATGTGTATACCCAGGGACCGGATATTCACCTTATCTGGTTCCCCTTCCAGGGAGATGTGGAATTCTTTAAGGGAACAGACTTTGTATTCTACAATCCCCAGAGCGATAATCCCAGGCTGACCACCTATTATGATTATCCCAAAACTCCCCAGTTCCTCTCCATGATGGATCGCTGGAACAAGAAAGGCTTCTACCCCAAGAGCGCTCTTTCCGATACGGATAAGAGTAAATACGACAATGGCAAGACGGCGCTCCGGATCTACAACCTTGATGCCTATGAAGCCAATTACCGTGCCCATCCTGAGTGGGGAACCAGGTATGTAAACTTTGTAGCCGACGTAGCTTATCTGCCCTTTACTCAGGATGCGCTGGCTATTCCTGCCAGTTCCGGGAATCCTGACCGGGCCCTGGCCCTTTACGATCTTATCACTTCCGATCCTGAAGTGTTCCGGGCTTTCTACTACGGTATCGAAGGAAAGAGCTACAGAATTATCAGGGAAGGAGGCCGGGAATATGTCGAGGCAATCAACACCGACGATTATGCCTTCTCCGATGCATGGGGCGCACGGACTCCCGGACTCTTCCTTCCCGCAGTCGGCGCTCCTCCGGACCTTGATACATTCAAGTCCGAATGGAACGCCCATATCAAGGACGGCATCGGTGCTCAGCGTTACCAGTCCTTCGTGTTGGATACTACTCCTGTGGAGACCGAGTATGCGGCCTGCCAGGCGGTGCATCAACAGTACTGGGGCCCGCTTGAACTTGCCTATGTGGATGTAGTTTCCGGCCTTGAGGAATACAAAACCAGGCTAAAGGCTGCCGGAATCGACAAGGTTATTGCCGAATTCCAGAAACAACTGGACGCCTATGTAGCGGCCCAGAAAAAGTAAAAATTGAGTTTTTTGGTGAGTTACGAAGGCAGGCCTTACCGGGACAGCAAATGGCCCGGAGGGCCCCAGCGTATCCCTGGCAGGCTCATGTGCGCCTATTACGATGCGGGAGGTGAAGGGATCGCCTACCACGATGCCGATGAGATCAACAAGGGCAGCGGAAAGCTCAACCCGGCAGACGGCAGCTACCTTCACAGCTTCCGCATCAATGAGGGCGTGGATACCAGTTATGTCAAATTCCGGGACAGCATAGATAACCATGAATTCAACCGGGTTAGACCTGAAAAGGACATGCTCTATGTGGGCTGGACTGTGCCGGGAGAATGGATCTGTTATACGGTGTCCGTAGAGAAGGCCGGCCTTTACACGGTAGAACTCATGTATACCTCTAAGGAAGGGGGAAGGATCAGCCTGGAAGCTGATGGCGGAAACGCCGTCACCTTTGAAGTTGACAGTACCTATGACGCCGCCGATCCCGTTGACTGGCGGCAGTGGCATCACTGGAATAAGGCGCTCTTGGGAGAGATTAGGCTTCCCCGGGGGATCCATGTGCTGACCCTGCGAACCGTAGAAAAGGGAAACATGAACTACGCGTATCTGGAATTTAAAGGGCCGAATGCCGGGCTGCGTAAATTTTTAAGAATTTAACCACGGACGTTACGGACGGACGCGGCCTTTTTAGCTTCAAATCTGTTCTTGTGTCCGTGTTGGTCTGTGTTGTCCGCGGTTAATCAACAACCTCGCCCTAAAGGGACGAGGTATGTTGTTCTCATAAGGTATTTGTATTCGGGGTTTAATACCCTTTTTAAGCGCCCTAAAGCTCCCACGCGAAAGCGTGCTCCTGGGTATTAAACCCCTCAACACGAATAAAAAAGATGAAGAAGTAAGGAGAAAATAAGGAAAAACTTGAGTAGTCTATCCCTTTTTCGCCTTGGTGGTTATTTCTTAGATGTGTTTTTAGGCCAGGCAAGGTACTGGCCTATTTTCTGTAAAAAGGCTGTCCGATCAGGTTTCAAACTTTTCGGACAGCCCCCCTCAAGCCGCCGGCTTAATGCCTCCAGACATATATTTCATCGGTTCCACCATTCAGCTTATACTCTGCCTGGTATACTGTGAATATGCCGTTGGTCTCTGCCGCTTTACGGGCGATGATGTTTTCATAATATTCAGCACTATTATAGGAAGAAAGGCTGGCATAATAAGCGGTCCTATTCATTCCCTCTCTGGTTTGAGCTTTAAGATTAACAAGTTTAAATCCACCATCAGATGATTCATCATCTGACGACAGGGAATATGTACCGGATTCAATGGGGGAACCATCGCGCTTAATTGTATATGTATAACCCCCGGTAAATTCAACGGTACCACCGGAGTAGTAATTGATACGTGTAAGAGTTTTCCCGCTGAGTTCGTTTGGAAGCGTGTTTGACGGCAGAGATCCGTCAAGGAATAGGGCCCCGTCATTGCTAAAGGAGTAGCTCATCGACCTGCCGGCGAACTCTTCGCTAACCCAGTAATCAATACATTGGGAAACGCTTGAAAAACCCATTGCTGCAAGCGCTTCATTAAAATTCGTTTGCCCCATTTCGTCTCTATAGCCATCCGGCATATCCTGCGTTCTGGCCCGGTACTCCGCCTCATTTACCACAGTCCATGTCCATGAATTACCATCAGTCCACCGGACTTTTGTTGGGATGAGGGTTACGGTTAAGTTTCCTTCGTTGACCTCATATGTGCCGGTTTCGCCTTCCTTATAGGTATATTTACCGTTTGTCAAAACATACCCGTCGTTATCGTTTTGATATAATGCCTGCGATGCGGTATAGGTTCCGCTAAGCGTGGAGGTTACGGAAAACACGATTTTACTCTGATACTCAAAATATATCTTTCCGCTCAATGCGACAGCCTTTGTTCCGGGCTTTTTGGCTGTATTAAAATTGTTTTTTTCGGCATTAAGAGCGGTATACGCGGTATCCCGGTCGGTTTGAGAGCTTGCCTCCGTAATAGCCTCCGCGGCTGTAATCGCCGTGTTTAAGGCAGCCAGAGTTGCCGCGGGAACCCACTGGACGGAGGGTGACACATCGGAGCCGTCTACGCTGCTTACTACCCCTGCCTTTACGGAGCTTGCCGCCGTGAGTAACTCGGTCAGTTCAGCCACGGTAAAGTTTGATGTCTTGTTTCCAGGCGCTTTTGTATCCATAAAAGTTGTACGCGCGGCGTTCAATGCGCTAAGCGCTGCATCTACTTCCGCCTGAGTTGCCGCAGTATTGTCCTTTACTGCTTTGGCTGCGGCGATCGCCGCGGTAAAGGCATCCATTACCTCCTGCGTAACCCAGTCCTTTCCGCCGGCTACATCAGTTCCGTCTACACTGGCCGTTACCAGGGCCTTTTCCGTCTCCGCCGCCGTAATGGCGGACTCAAGAGAGGACTTGTTTACGGCGGTCTTATCGTCGCCGTTGCCATCATCGATACCGTTGCCATCGCCGGTGTTGCTGCCCAGCGAGGTGGGGCACGCCGTCAAGACAAGGGCGAATGCCAGCATAAGGCTGACCAGGAACAAAACAGTATTCCATAAAACTCCTGACAAACAATGTTTGCCGTATTGTTCATGAACACCCCAGGGGCGTTCTCTTTTACACGCCTCCGGGGTGGCAAAATACCAATTGGAAAGAAAAACGCCTGTGTACGTTGACGAGGTAAAAACGGGGATGGGGGCAGGGCATAAAAAAAGACGCCCTCGCGCACGGAGCGCGCCGGCGCAAAGGGCGCATGGAGGCGTCTTTCCTCGAACAGTAATACTGTTGAGTTATGAGATAATTCTTTGTATTATAAGGAGTTACATGGGGGGGGGGGGGGGGGGTAAAACCACGGGCAACAATTTAAGGGAATGTAAAAAAACCCCACAAAACCGTTTGTTTTGGG
>JAITLC010000065.1 GCA_031278095.1 Treponema sp. | reverse complement strand
GCGGATGTTGAAGATACGAAGCCTTATCGCCACCCATTGAACCGCCGTGTACCGAACGGTACGCACGGTGGTGTGAGAGGACGGCTGCTCAGTTAATGGGTAGCCTCCTACTCGATTATTGAGAATTTTGGGCGCATTTCCGGCGTTTTTTTGAAGAAGAATTCGGGCGCATCAGCCCCTTCGGGGCTGACCGGGCTATCCGCTTAAATAAATTTTTTGGGGTTTTACCCCAAAAACCTTATACCGCTTCTATCCCTTGCGCGGAAGATTTTTCCCCCGGGCAGACGGGGGATAAACGGGAAAAAACGCGCTTCTACACCAGCCCCAGGGATACGGCTATCCGTATCGCGTCGGCTTTGTTGACCGCCCCCAGTTTATTGTAGATGCTGCGGATGACGCTTTTAACCGTATTCGTTGACAGGGAAGATATACCGGCGATTTCTTCCCGGGTCATTCCCTGGTACAGGCCCATGAGAACCTCCGACTCCCGGGGGGACAGGTTCACCCCCTGATTAGACGTTCCCTCCTGTAAGAAGGAAGGCCGCTCCTGTTCCGCCACCGCAAAGAGTTTCTTCGCGTATCCCGAGGCGTTCCGGCGGACCGTTTCCAGCCATTCCCGGGGAATCGCCGTCGCCTTGTCCTTTATCGCCGCATCGGTCAGGGTCCGCATATACTTCCCCATCTCCGTAAACGGCATAAAAAGAGCGTTGGGAAGGGCCAGATTGTATGCCGTTTCCAGAACGGCGAAAGCGCCTTCCCTGTCCCGGTTTTGGTACCGGCATACCGACTCCAGGGTTTTTTTTTCGATTTTTCCCAGGACAAAAGCCCAGCGGCTGTTCCGGTCTTCCCGGCTTTCCAGAACCGCCAGGGCTGTGGGATAACGCCTCTCGGCGCAATGGTATTTCGCCCTGACCAGAAGTTCCAGGCCGTGGGCCAGGGAATTAAGGTCGCTTTCCTCAAAATCGTTTTTCAGCCAGGGGGCTAGTTTGCAGGTCTGTCCTATCTGGGAATAGTACCATCCGGTAACAATATCATAGTAGGTGAAACGGTTAAGATAGTATTGCTCGGAAAGCTGGGCTTCAAGCTGCTCAAATATATCCTGGATATTCTTGTAATTTCCCCGGGCAAGGTTAAGCCGCAAAAGATAAAAAAGGGCCCTGTTCGCTATTTCGTACTGATCGCCCTTCCGGGCCGACTCAAGGGCTTTGAGGGTTATCTGTTCCGCTGCGGACAGATCTCCCCGGAAAAACGCCAGCTCCCCCCGGGCCAGATCGTCCAGTCCCATGGTACAGCCTCCCATGATCGCCGGCACATAAGAAACCGTAGCGGCAAATCCCTCTATGCATTTTTCCATTTCCTCTTTTTCCTCACTGTTCACCCGGCAGATATAGGAACTCAAAGGGAATACCGATATAGGAGGCTTCATTTCAAAAGGACTTAACGTAAAATAATGCTTGGACCGTTCAAAATAATGGGCGTAATTATAATTCCGGGTAAAGGGGCTGGTGGTCAGGCCGAGAAATCCCAGGTTGTAGCAGCATCCCGCTAGGGTCTGGTTTACCACGGGGGAAGGAGGCAGGGTTTCCAGCCGCGCGATGACCTTTACCAGTTCTTCCTCGGCCTTTTCAAACATTTCCAGGGTAAAATAGAGGCCCGTGCGGATTACCTGGGCAACGGCAATTCGGTCGTATATTTCCTCCGGCGCCCTTTCAAGAATCTCCAGCAGCATCCGGGCAATATGGTTCTGCAGCATAGACGGCATGGTTCTCACTACGTCGATCAGCCGTTCATAGTCCCCCACTTTTTCGTAATAATTAATGGCGTCCAGTTTATGGTTGTTTTGAGCGCACCAGGATGCGGCCTTTTGATAGACTTCCCGCTTTTCTTCATCAGAAAGTTCATGCTGTTTGCCGCTTAAATAATCCAAAAAAAGATGGTGGATTTGGTATGCGTTCAGGTAGGCGTCAAACCGTATAAAAGAGCCGATCTGTTCCATTTCTTCAACCAGAGGCCTGCCGGCCGCGATTTCCCTAAGCAGGTCCGGAACAAGATGGGCAATGAGGGATAATCTGATAAGAAATTTCCGCAGGTCCTCCGATATGACCGACATAATCTCGCTTTCTATCAGCTTGAAAATGTTCGACCGCATTGCCTGGGGTACATATCCCGCGCCGGTAGGGGCGTTCTTTAGGGACAGCCCCGCCAGGTGTATGGCAAAGGCCCAGCCTTCCGTATCGTGGTATACCGAGGAGACCGTCTGGGGCGAGGGCCTGATATTTTGGAGCCGGAAATATTCAACCAGTTCTTCCCGGCTGAACCGGAGATCCTCTTCGGTAATCCTGCCCAAAAGCCCTTTGGACTCGAGTTTAACCAGATTGACGGCAGGTTCGTTACGGGCTATGAGGATGGAGGTGATGGTGGGGAAAGAGGCGGTAATGGAACATTCTATAAACCGCAAAACCGCCTTATTATTGATAAGATGAAAATCGTCATAGACAAAAACACAGCGTCCGGCAGGAGGCGTATCCGCCCGGGCTATCTCCAGATACCGTTCAAACTGCCGTTCGGTTTCAGGAAAATCAATCCTCGCCAGCTTTACCGCCGCCTTTTTATTGATGACGCTGACCGCGGTAACGAAATTTTCCCAGAACCGCTCGCTGATGTTGTCCCGTTCGGAAAATTGTATCCAGCAGATTGCCGCGTCATATTTGCGGACAAAGGAGTAGACCGAGTGGGTTTTTCCATATCCCGCGCCGGCGCAGACTATAACCACGGGATTTTGCGCCGCCTTTTCCAGAAGGCGGTCTATCTGAGGCCGTTCCAGGTAGATATGATTTCCCGAAGCTATGGACACATTACTATGAAAAAGACGTTCCGACATTTTTAATTCTCCCTAAAATTTAAGACAAAAACAATTCGTTAATAACCAGCAGTAGAACCCAAGTTTGTTTTATTTAAGAAAATATGTACTATTCTATGAGCCTGTTCCAAAACTAATTGACTGTGCGCTCACGCGCACGGTTTTGGACCAGGCTCTTGCAGTTTCTCAGGCTTTCAGCCTTGCGAAACTACGGATTTTAAGGTTGCTGTTCC
>JAITLC010000062.1 GCA_031278095.1 Treponema sp. | reverse complement strand
TACAACCAAGAATGCCCGCACGGCCTTGTCTCCTGAGTAACGGGAGTAACCGGCGGTTTTCCGAACCGTACTGTAGTTTTTCTGCTCCACCCGGCAGTTGTCATTCTTCCTGCCGGTTCTGTCCTTGGTGAGGGTGACAGCGTTCTCCCGGCACCAGAGGAGTGTCGAGCATTGGTAATTAAAACCCTCCCACAGGCGTATCAGGGCCTTCTGTACGGCTTCATCGTAGGTTTTTGGATATTCCTTCGGGGAGGGGATTTATGCCGTATTTCGGCCTTTACGGTTTTTCCGCCGATTCGTAAAACCGTTTTTCCCCTCCCGGGAGAGGAGAGTGATGGCGTATTTCCGGTGATAGCCTGAAGTAGCGGTAAACTCATCCAGGATCCGTTTTTTTCTGCTTTGTCCGCGGCGCGGTATCGTACCGCGACTTCGCGGGTAAGCGCCCGTCTTTGCCGCATAGTAAGCCCCATACATATACCCCCGGCATTTTTTGGCCGGGATTAGACTAATGGGCTAGGGTAAGATTTTGACGTGAGGCAATGCGTGGGCTTGAAAAACATTTCCAAAAAATAGACAATGCCGATAAGGGATTGGGGGCCGCCCTCAATCAATTTGCAATCATTTACGGGGAAGACAGGGTGCCCCTATGATTTACCGTTTACACAAAAAAATTACAGGCTCCAAATAATATAAAATATGTCCCACATCCCGAATGGTAGACGCCACAATTAATCCCCTCTTCTGTTAACGGACGCATGTTATTCGTGTTTGGAAAGAACCGAATCAACAAGATTTTTGAAATCAGGATTGAGATTTTGTGAAGAAGCAGTCTCCAGTATAGAATCACTGATATAGTGGACTCCGTCTTTTTCCTGAATTACTTCCACCTCCAGAACATCAATTGGAGAGGAGGCGGCAATACTGAAAGGCTTGTATATTATGGGAAGCCCCCAGGAGGTTTCTGATCTATTATGACTACGACTTTTTAGTCTTCTATTTTTTTTTTCGTTTTCGGAGTCGAAAGAGAGCTTTCCTCGTCTTTTGTATCTTCAGGGGAGGAATCAGCATCTTCGGGCGCTACCGATTCCTCTTCTTCCTCCGGTATTTCGAGCGCCGTTCCTAATTCGCCAGGCGCCTCCTCTACCGGCAAGAGAGTTCCTTCCTCGCCCGAAAAATCGGAGAGCATAGTTACAAAGGGAGAAACAATCTCCATTTCAATATCCAGAGCTTCTTCCGCTTCATTGTTGTCCGGCAGGGGGGTAAATTCTATCTTACTGGTTAGATCTGCAAGATTATCCTCGGAAGGAGAAAGAGGCTCCGAAACTTCTTCGGCAAGCTCTTCAACAGGTTCGACGCTTTCGACTTCTTCAAGCTCTTCAAGTTCCTCTACATCATCTCCATCAACAGCCCCGCTTTCGGCCATATCTGCCGGAGGAGGGGGAGCAGGACTTTCACCGGGAATAAAGGCGCCTTCGGCGGCGATACTGTCCACATCAATAACGGGAACTTCATCTACATTGGGAGGCCCGGCAGATTCAGGAACTGTTTCCGCATCTTCGGCAACATCTTCCAGTTCTTCGACCACTTCCGCATCTTCGACAGGCTCAACTTCCTCAAGATCTTCAAGCTCTTCAACATCACCCAGTTCCTCAACCTCCTCTTCCGCAGCCTGAACAGGGGCTTGAGCCTGGACAGCCGGAGCAGGAAGAGTGGCGGGTACAGACTGGAGAACCCGGCTAAGGATGCTCTGGAGTTTTTCTTCATCCAAGGCGGCGGCTTCCTTGCGGTAGCCTCCGATGACCGAAACCAGCTCATCCCAGGACTTGTCGATAAGGGTATCAATGTTTTCTTCGGAACGTTTGCTGCCCTTGGCAATACGAATTCCCCGTTTGACCTCGGCCCGTACATCATCCCGGCGCTGTTCCAGTTCCCGGCTCCAGTTGTTCCAGTCTACATCTCCCTTCCGGTCATAATACTGCTCAATAAGGGATATCTGCAGGCTCTTGAGCCTGTTTTGAATCACCGTAATGGTATCCTGGCGGAGGTTGAAAATGAGGAAAATGACAAGGTAGAGGGTTATAAAGGTAGAAATCAGAAGAATCACCTTCATGGCGTCGGGAAATTCGAAGCTGCGCTCATTCACAAGACGGCCTACGAAGATCCCCTGACCGGTTCTGGCGGAGATCAGGGCCATAGAAACCCCGGAGGCAGCTGAATCCAGAGGGCTCAGGCTGAGGTAACCTTCAGCCCATATACGGGAAATCATGGGAAGCAGGGCGCTCTTTGCGGAACCGGGAATCCGGGAAACCATGCCCGGAGGATTGGAAACGATCGCTACATCTTCACCGACATTGATCCGGCTCTCGTTTATCAGCCGTTCGGCAACTGCCCGGACGGAAAGGGTAAAGATCGCCGTTCCGCGGTATACATCAAGGGAATCATAGAAAGGATGGGCAAAGATGATACGGTCTCCGCTTTCATCCAGAATGATACGGTCTCCGCCCAGAGCCGGAACCGCCACTGTGGTATAGGGAAGACTATCCGGGTCATCACTGTAGTTACGGTAGGCTATGGAAAGTCCATTCTGGGTGAAAATATCACGCGACAAAGTGGAAAAATGGATACGGATACCCCCGGAATCCACAAAACGGACAGATTGCAGGCCTCCAAGCTCTTCCATCAGCACCCCGTAGACCCGGCTCCGTTCCAGAATATCCTGCCCGCTCTGATTGGGGAGGAAACTCCGCCGGACTGCCGGTTCCGAAAGTGTAGTGTCAAAACGCTCGGTCAGGCTGCCAAAAAAGCTGTTGACGGTTTTAGCATCTTTTTCAACTTCATTACTGAGAGACCGGACGATGGATGGATTATAAAAGCGCGTTTCTACGAGATCAAACAACCCGGAGAAAGCCAATACCGTGAAACCGGCAAAGAGAAAAACGGATATTAAGAGGCTTAAGGCCGCCTTTTGAGTTGCAGTCACCAAAACTCCGCAAAAAACAACACATACTTGAGCTTGTTCCAAAACCCGGCTGGTTCTCTCACAAGTTTTGCAGTTTTTGTTCGAAAAACTGAAGTTTCCGAATCACTCTATTATATTATCGGCAAATCGGAGGTTTTGTATAGTCAATAGGGTTTATATTTTTAAAAGGTTACTGTTCCAAAATTTGACATTTTGGGCAAGGCTCTTTAGTATCTCATTATGAAAATCTCTATCTGTCAGATAAATTCCACCATCGGCGACTTTAACGGTAATATGAGAAAGATTCTCGAGTATTCCCGCCGGGCAGTCGCGGAGGGGGCGGAACTGGCGCTTTTTCCCGAACTGGCGGTCTGTGGTTATCCGCCTATGGATCTTCTGGATCAGGATCGTTTTGTGGAATTCAATATCAGAAGCGTTCATATACTTCAGCGGGAACTGGCGGAAGATCCCGCATGTGCGGAACTGGCGGTGGGACTGGGTTTTGTCAATCGTAACCCATACGCCCGGGGAAAGAGCCTGGTGAATGTATACGGGGTGATCCGCCGGGGGGCACTGGCCTTTCAGCAGATAAAGACACTGCTCCCCACCTATGATGTCTTTGACGAAGCGAGGAATTTTGAACCTTCCCGTGAATGGAGGGCATTTGAATTCAAGGGCAAGCGTATCGGGTTTGCCATCTGTGAAGATGTGTGGCGGGAAACAGACATTCCCGGTACCAGCTACCTTAGGGATCCGGTAGGAGAACTCCTGGATACCGGCATAGATCTCCTCTGCGTGCCGTCGGCCTCTCCCTATGTTGCGGGAAAACTTAAAGTCCGCCGGGTTCTGGCGGAACGGATCAGCATGAGGGGTAATATTCCCCTTGTGTACATTAACGCTGTCGGGGCTAACGATCAGATTCTCTTTGACGGCAGATCCTTTGTCACAGGATCCGGGCCAAAAACCGCAAATTGTGCGGATTATCCGGTACTGGTAATGGCGAAATCCTTTGAGGAGGATCTTGTTATTCACGAAACCCTAACCGAGCCTGCACATGCAGGCGAAGGTTCCCCTCTTGTACTCTCAACCGAGCCTGCACATGCAGGCGAAGGTTCCCCTCTTGATACAGGCCTGAAACCCGGAGAGAAGATAGTAGACACCGGATCTGCCGCCGGTGATACCTATCCTTTCAAGGCGGCGCTGACCCGAAAGGAACTCGATGTTCTTGAAGAAGGCCTTGTCATGGGAATTAGGGACTACATGGCAAAATGCGGCTTCAAAAAGGCCCACCTGGGGCTTTCCGGCGGCATTGATTCCGCGCTGGTGGCATATCTGGGAGTAAAGGCGGTGGGCAGCGAAAATATCGTCTGTTTCAGCATGCCTTCACGGTTTTCTTCCCAGGGCTCCAAAGATGATGCAAAGGAACTGGCGGAAAATCTGGGCTGCCGCTACGAAATCCTTCCCATTGAGAAGTGCTTTATGGCGTTTCAGTCAACGCTGGAAGGTGTCTTTGAGGACAGGCCCTTTGACATTGCCGAGGAGAATCTTCAGGCCCGGATACGGGGAACGCTCCTTATGGCCTTCTCCAACAAATTCAATTCCATGCTGCTCACTACAGGCAACAAGAGTGAACTTGCCATGGGTTACTGTACCCTCTACGGAGACATGAACGGTGCGCTGGGGCCCATCGGGGATGTATTCAAAACAGAACTCTTTGCCCTCTGCCGCAGGATCAATGAACGTTCCATTGAAGCGGAGGGAAGAGCAATCATCCCCCGCACGATCATCGAAAAGCCGCCTTCCGCGGAATTGAGACCCGACCAGAAGGATCAGGACAGTCTTCCGCCCTATGAGGTATTGGACGAAATTCTCCGTTTGTATCTCTACGAAAACCTTTCAAAGGATGAGATAGCCGCAAAAGGCTGGGATGGGGAACTGGCAGGGCGCATCATTAAAACCGTTGCCAGAGCGGAATTCAAGCGCCGCCAGGCTCCGCCGGTACTCAAGGTGTCGTACAGGGCCTTCGGTATGGGAAGAAGAATGCCCATAGCCAGAGCCATTTATGAGGTATGACAGAATGGGTACAGACAGAGAAACTATAGACGGATACTGTTCAGGGTATATGGAATTCCTGGACGCCGCAAAAACCGAACGTGAAGCGGTAAAGGTCTCCATTGCTCTGGCAAAAAAACAGGGCTTTGTTCCCCTGGAGAACACCGGGACTCCCCTCAAACCGGGTGAAAGGATCTATGTCAATCACCGGGGTAAGGCCCTGATCCTCTTTGTACGGGGAAAGCGGCCTCTGGGCGAAGGAATCTCCATCGCTGCTTCCCATCTCGATTCGCCCCGGCTGGATCTCAAGATGCAGCCTCTCTACGAGAGCGGAGGCCTCGCCTTCTTCGACACCCACTACTACGGTATGATAAAATCCTACCAGTGGACAGGTATACCACTTGCCCTTCACGGGACAGTTGTCTGCAAGGACGGCAGAACCGTAGAACTCCGCATCGGAGACGATCCCGCAGATCCGGTGTTCCTCATTGCAGATCTGCTCCCCCACCTTTCAAAAAAACAGATGGAAGGTTCCGCAAGGGATCTTGTCAAGGCCGACGATCTGGATCTGCTTGCAGGAACCCTTCGTCAAGATCCGGGACATTCCGCAGAAGGGGACATAAAACGCAATCTACTCCGTATACTCAGGGAAAAGTACGGCCTTGAAGAGGCGGACCTTGTTTCCGCAGAACTTTCGGCGCTTCCCGCCTTCAGGGCCAGAGAACTGGGTCTTGACCGGAGCATGATTGCCGCATACGGTCAGGACGACAAGGTTTGTGCATACCCGGCCCTGACGAGCCTCTTCTCCCTGGAACAGGGCGAATATTCATCCTGCGTAATCCTGGCGGACAAGGAAGAAACAGGTTCCATGGGGGCCACAGGCATACGTTCCCCCTACTTCAGCAATTTTATTGAAGAGCTGGGGGAGAGAGAAGGCATCCCGGCACGGAAGATACTGCCCCCTTCCTTCTGCATCTCTGCGGATGTGAACACCGCATGGCACCCCCTCTACGGCGAAGTCCTTGATCCCCAGAGAAAAGAAGCCCGGCTGGGCGATGGTGTGATCCTCTTTCGCTACTGGGGTACGGGAGGCAAAGAAAACACCAACGAAGCCTCCGCGGAAACAACAGCAGTCCTGCGGAAAATTCTTGATGATGCGGAAATACTCTGGCAGACAGGCGAAGGAGGAAGGGTAGGATGTGAAGAAAGCGGTACCCTGGCCCATTATTTTGCAGAATTCGGCATGCATTCAATCGACCTCGGCGTACCAATTCTTTCCATGCACTCCCCCTGCGAAGCCGCCGCTAAAAGCGATGTATACATGATGCACCGTTCTTTAACGGTTTTTTTTAACAGGACTATAAGCCCTGAACGGTAAAGCAAAAGGAAGAACAATGAAGGCCTGCAGGATTAATGAACACACCCTGATACGTTTTGCGGAAGAGGCGGATACCCCGCTTATTCTGGAATTTATCCGCGGGCTTGCGGAGTATGAGCATCTTCTGGGAGAGGTAAACGCTACTGAAGAAGGGCTACGGCGTTATATTTTTGCCGAAAAGAAGGCGGAAGCGCTGATCTGCGAATATGACGGTGAAGCGGCAGGCTTTGCCCTCTTTTTTCACAATTTTTCTACGTTTCTGGGGAAACCCGGGCTCTACATTGAAGATCTCTTTGTTAAACCGGTTTTCCGGGGGAAAGGTTTAGGAAAATTACTCTTTGGTTTTTGCGCCAGAATCGCTGCGGAGCGGGACTGCGGACGCCTTGAATGGTCTTGTCTTGACTGGAATGATCCTTCCATCGCTTTTTACAAAAGCCGGGGAGCCCGGCCCATGTCCGACTGGACAATCTACCGGCTTAACGCAGAAGAACTGCAAAAACTGGCGGCTTCAGCCGGGTAATGCCGCCCGCTTCCACACCAAGAGCCTGTCCCTGAATTATTCCCGGTTCAGCTTTTTTTATTTTCGATTGAATACATCAGCACTTCCTTAGTGTCTGTCCATAAAGCCGGTTACTCCATGGACAGAACTTTTTATAGGTATACCTTATTATGAACAGACACGATCTAATGCAAAAAGGGGCTTTGACTCCGAATCAGGTCAAAAGCCCCCTAAAACTTGAACTCATCCCAAAAATGAATCTTCCCGCCCTAAAGGGCGACGTATCGTGTAAGCGCTGCATCGTTTACAAGGTTCGTTCTGCAGGGAAATTATTTAACTGCGGGATCTACTGCCACTTTTTTGGCAGCGTTGCCGATTCTAACCGCCCTAAAACTCCCCCGCGCAAACGAGTTCTTGGGTATTAGACCCCGCTGCGAATAAAGTTTTAGGACAGCCTCAACTGTTCATTACTTGACCTTGGAAGCGGCAGGCTTGCGGCCGCGTTTTACAGGCGCTTTGGCGGCAACTGCCTTGCCTTTCTTGTCGGCAGGCTTATCCTTCTTGGCGGGAGCTTTATCCGCTTTTTTGGGAGCGACAGCTTTCTTGGCGGATTTTTCAATCTTCTTGGCCGGAGAGATGGCTTTGAGAACCGCGGAAAGTTTTGAATCCTTGGCGGCTTCTGCAACATCATACTTGTTCTGCAAATCGATCCAGTATTCAGGAGTCTTACCAAAATACTTTGCCAGTCTGAGTGCGATGGGGATCGAGATCTTCATCTTGTTATTGATAAGCTGCCGAATTGACGACTGGCTCAAACTGATGTCTGCAGCTACCTTTGCCGGGGAAAGCCCGTACTGATCGATGCAGGATTTGAGAACGGCACTGGGAATCTGATTACTTTGCTTTGCCATAAATGAACTCCTTATGAATTGGTTTATAAAAAGTATATACTGTTACTATAACTGTGGCAAGAGAAATTTACAGAAAAACAAGCTGCTCCAAAAACTGAAGTTTTGAAATAGTCTCAAATTAAAATTCATTAGAGTTATTCGTAAACCAGAGAACCACCAGGTTCTCGAACAAGTCCATTACATCAGTTTCCATTCAAATTACTTTCTGATTTGATGACAGATAGTTTGTGTGGCAGATCTTATACGCCCACTATTCTCAGACGGTAGGCTAAACCAATCCTGTCAAGGCAGCTTTGCAGAGATTCTCCCTTTCTACGCTGCTGCGCAAGGTCAATGGTAAACTGATTCATGGAAAAATGACGGTACAGATACAGGGATTCTTTCAATCCGGGAGATGCGGTCTTCAGGGATTCGGTATAAACCGCAAAAATGCCGCCTTTCTTCATCTCCGAATAACCTGTAATCCAGACAGGAAGGGCTTTTTCAAGATCCTTTGAAAGTCCGTAGTAGCATTCCTGCAGGAGATCTGCCATCTTTTTTTGCGTTGTTTCAATAAGCGTCTGCAGTTCCGGACCTCCCGCGCGGCAAAGTTCCCGCAATTCCCCTGTCCGGGGAGTATGAATGGGCGTTTTATTGAGAATTATGACATTTTTCCTGAAATCAATACCCAAAACAGGGTTCTCCCGGAAGAATTTTTCCGCCAGTTTTCCTGAAGGGCCTACAAGATAACGCCGGTTTTCCAGAGCCTGTTCCTTTATGCCGGGATTATCGGCTACCAGAATTAGTTTTATCTCATCTGTTTTAGTAATACTGTCCAGAGTCCCGTTGTATACAACCGGAGTATCAACGGTATAGGCCGGCCCCTGTCTTGTTTCCGCCAGACGTTGCTGCAGATTCTTTAAGCGGGGTATTTCGTCGGCAGTTTTTTCGCAGAGATTCCTGAATTTACGGCGGAATTTGCAGAATGCCTGCCATGCCGGATCTGTCATGAAAATTCGTAAAGGCTGTACATAAACAGTGTGGCTGCCTGGGCAACATTAAGGCTCTCCACAAGACCCGTGCCGGGGATTCGGACAAGGATACTACAGAGGTTCCGGATCTCCTCGGAAAGACCGGTTTCTTCGTTTCCCAATACCAATGCAATACCCGGCCTTGATCCTTGAGCCTGTTTTAGATTCGTTCTTCCGCTGTATGCGGACTTTTTTGCCTCTTCCGTCAGTATAAGAGGCAAATCTCCTATCCGCTGCCGGGCCCTGATATCCGTACCAATGGTAATGATTCTTTTTGACGCCGCTTTTAGAAAAGCTGCGGTACTCTGTACGCGGCGGAAACAGACATGCTCCATACCCCCTTCGGCAACACGGTAGGCGCTACCGGTCAACAGCGATTCTCTCTCGCTTTCGCTGATGACAGCATAGGGAATATCAAAAAAGGCGGCGGAACGTATTATCGCTCCCAGATTGTGATCGTTGCCTATATTATGCAGAATAAGTCCCGTTTTTCCCGCTGCCCATGTGTTCAGATCCTCTTCGTTTGCCCCCTCCACCTCAGGCTGGAGTATCATTGCCACTACACCCTGGTGCCGGGAAGACTTACAGAGCCGTTCCAGTTCTTCATCTTTACAGATTTTGTATGGACGCTTCCATTCCGCAAGTTTCTTGCAGGTACGACTAAAGACTTTAAGCTGTTCCTCCCGCAAAAAAAGACGGTTTATCCGTTCCGGATGGTATTCCCCCAGGGCTTTTACGGCATTCAGGCCGCAGACTGCGAGTTCATCAGTTAATCTGTTATGCATTAATCAATTCCTAATCCACTGTTTCAGGGCAACCTTTACATCGTTAATGTTTATCGGTTTTGCCAGGTGAGCATTCATGCCGGCGGCCAGAGCCCGGTCTATGTCTTCCTTGTAGGCGCTGGCTGTCATGGCAAGAATCGGTATGGTTTTTGCATCAGACCGTTCCAATTTCCGGATACGCATGGTTGCCTCATGGCCGTCCATATTGGGCATCTGTACATCCATAAAAATAAGATCATAGTAGTTTGGGGCGGAAAGACTGAAGATTTCCAGGGCTTTTGCACCGTCCGAAGCCTCATCAATTTCAATTTTTGTGTCAGCAAGCAGTTCTTTAAAGATCAGCCTGTTAATATCTATGTCTTCCACCAGAAGCATCCGTTTACCGGGAAAAACCAGTTCGGCGCTTTCCAGCCCTTCATGTTCCCGATCCGGGTTCTCCGCAGTATCCATGTGAAGGGTAAATTCAAAGCAGGAACCCTGTCCTATGACGCTGGAAACGGTAATAAGTCCCCCCATCTGCCTGACCAGATTCTGGCTGATTGCAAGTCCGAGTCCCGTGCCGCCGAAACGCACCGAAATGCTTGAATCGGCCTGTTCAAAGGCATTGAAAAGGTTCTTCATCTGATCTTCGTTTATGCCGATCCCCGTATCGATCACAGAAAAATGAATATCTATAGACTTTTCAGTTTCTCCGGTTTTCTGCACCAGAAAACGGATGGTTCCCTGCTCCGGGGTAAATTTTACCGCATTTCCCAAAAGGTTGATCAGTATCTGCTTCAGCCTGAGCTTGTCTCCCAGAACTCCCGTATCACCCAGACTTTCAAATTCGGTTTCAAAGTCGATGTACTTTTCATCACAGCGGCGGATAATGATTGCCGCTACTTCCTGCATGGCAGCCTGTATTCCAAAGGCTGCCCGAATAATTTCAAATTTACCGCTTTCGATCTTTGCCATATCAAGCACATCGTTGAGGATTCCCAAAAGATGCTTTGAAGCAGCGGTAATCTCGTTGAGGGATTGATCTTTTTTTTCGACAGTTTCCGCCCGGTGGGCAATCTCGGTCATGCCGATAATGGCGTTAAGAGGAGTGCGGATTTCGTGACTCATCCGGGCGAGAAATTCTCCCTTGGCCTGGGATGCCACCTTGGCCGCCCGGGTCTGCACTTCAAGTTCCACGCTGCGCAGTTCCAGTTCGTGGGTACGCTGTTGTACTGTTTTTTCAAGCTGGACATTCATCTGCCGGTGCCGTATCAGGACAAGGGTGAGAAGCGCCAGAATCACTGCCAAAAGTATGGACACTCCCACCAGATAGGGAAGCTGCGCCCGGGCAAGAGCCCCGGAATAGTCGAAAACACGGCGTGTCCAGTTGTCTACCACGGCGCCGGTATCCATAAGATTCTGGGTCTTGCTGACAATGGACGCCAGGGTACTTTCCCCTGCGGCAAAACTAAAACTATATTCATAGGGCCGGCCCAGTACCAAGTTTGCTTTGTAACCGGTCTGTTCCATATAGTTGGTGATAAGGAGCAGCAGATTCCGTGTACCCATAAGGAGTTCTATCTCTCCCCTGCCCAGGGCCTGAATGGAACTGTGTCTGTCTCTGTAGTCCACCGTATTGCGATGGTTCGGGAACAGTTCCGCAAACATCTCCGCGGAGGCGGAACCGGTTACCAGTCCTACTTTCTTGTAAGGAACGTCCGCAAGACTTATGTCGTGGAAATGTGACAGGGAGATGAAGGCATAGTTATCAATTAAATAATAGGAATCGGTTGCCAGGTAGCCTTTCTTGCTGGACAGAGTACGAACCATGCCCGTAATCATCCGGGCCTTACCCCTGGCCGGCATGTCCATAACTTCCTGCAGGGGGACATTCGGTGAATTGGCAAAGGCAAAACGGAGACCGGAGAGATCTTCAATCTCTTGCAGAAGATCCACCGCAATGCCCTGCCATGCGTTTTCTTTCTGATTATAAAAACTCATTGGATAGTCATCCGTCTCTATGGCAACGGTAATGGACTCTTCCGTTTCCCGATGCTGCCTGATGTATCTCCGTTCTTCCAGCGTAAGGCGGCTGTTAAGCACATAACGCTGATACTCCCGGTAACCGGTATCGTACATCTGGGCAATAAGGTAGGAACCGGCGCTCTGCATATATTTTCTGACCACGGAAATGACAGGCTCCAGTTCAGGATTTGCCGTGGCCATGGATACCGTGTTGTAGGTGATCGGCTGGAAATCCTGAATCATTAAATTCCCATAGAGGGAAAAGATCCCCTCCACCGTTTCATCCATAAAGAGTATATCTATCTCTTTGAGTACCAGCTTGAGATAGGCTTCGTTGTAGTTTAAAACCTGGACGGACTCATAGGCTTGAGAAATATAGGGTGAAACGAGAGCTTCCGTGTTGGTTCCGGCAAGAAATCCATAGTTGAGCGATCGGCTGCGGGCCAGAATCTCCAATCTGTCGGCGCCTTCCGTACTGACAATCTTAATCCGCCTTTCCGCAATGGAGTCAGTCATGAAATAGGTTCCATCACCCTCCGGGCCGGCAGGGATCTCCCCGGAAAAGGAGATGTCATGGCTTGCAAGACCCGCCAGAAGTTTGTCCCATTCATAGACCACAGGCCGGAATTTAATACCAAAAAGATCGGAAAGCCACTGGCAGTAGAGCGCGGAAAAACCGGAGGTAATATTGGTTTCGGTACGGAAACATTCGGTACTCATCGTCATACCGTAGGTGAAAAGGGAAGTACGGCTTTTAAGTTTTTCAATGGCGTCAATTTCCTCCCGAGTAACACCGGGAATGTCCAGGTATGAAGAAAAATACTGCGCCGCAGGCTGAACATTTTCCGGTAGAATAAGGGCTTTTTCATCCCGCCGGCAGGAGAAAGAAAACAGGATAACGCAAACCAAAACTGTCTGGAACACGCTCAACTTAAAAATTGAATCGAACATGAAACGAAGTTTCATTTGAAGTAGCTGTCAAGGGCTGCCTGTACCATATCCTTGTATTCAACGATAATATCGTCAGGGCCCGCTTCTCCTGCAATCAGGGGATACAGGTTTAAGTCCATCTCCAGGGTTTGCCACACATCGAATCCGGGTTTCATGCTCATCATCAGTGCATAGTTGAAATTTCTGTTGTTCATGTACATGGTTTTTGACCATTCATTGACCCTGGCAATGGAAAGATCGCCGTCATACCAGTTAAACCAGTCATACATCACATCGTAGACAAAACGAGGGTCTGCCACACCCTTGGGAATAAGAAACCAGTTACCGGAAGGCTGACTGTGCCGGTTGTTTTCAAAACTACCCGAAGGCCCGCACGGCCAGGGGGAAACCCCAATCTCAAATGGAAGATTGGCGCCGCCGCTCTCGTTGAAGATCCAGTCGGCCCCTATCCAGAAACCGGAAAGCCCTTCCGCATAGAGCCTGTTATTGATCTCCCAGTTGGAAGAATCCCAGGGACGGGCGGTTTTATCCGTATTGTATATGTCATAGATAAACTGGAACACCTCACGGGTTTTGGGATCGGAAAGCTTCTCCTCCGGCCCCGGAGCGATTCCCGCCTGATTGGAGAGGAGAAGATTGGCAAGCATCCAGTTCCAGTAGCCTGACCAGCCGTAAATATTGGGGATACCGTCATCATCGGTATCCTGAGTAATTTTTTTAAGATAGTCCCGCCACTTGTTCCATGTCCATTCTCCCCGGTCATAGAGATCCTGGGGGTTCTCCAGCCCTGCCTTTCTGATGAGATCCATGTTGAAGGCAAGGACATAAGCCCCGATTCCCCCGCCGTTGGAAGGCATAAAGAGGAAATTTTCCCTCTGACCCAGAACATTGAGATATTTCATGACCACCTGATCCTTAAAGACATCCGTATCACCGAGGCCCATCTCTTCCAGGGAGACGGCATAGTTATGGAGCACCGCAGGAATACCGAACTGGAGATCCACTTCGTAAATATCCACATCCGGAATACCCGCGGGGATCGAGGTGTTGATGCTCTCCTGTACCCCGTCAAAGGTCAGATTGACATACCGGAGTACAATATTATGCTTCGCTTCTATTTCTCGTATCTTTTTAAGCTGCAATTCCGCGCTGACGGGGTCTACCATTTTGGGATCTTCATTGATATCCCGGTGCTTGCTTACATAGTATTTGTCGTACCATGTCCCGATGGTGATAATACGTTTGCCGTCCTGGGTATATTTTGCCCGTCCTGGTTTTTTTTCCGCTGCAGCGGTTCCGGAAGAATTATCCGCTGCCGGAGCAGAGGCCGAATCCTGCTTTTTGCCGGAACAGGCGGAAAGGAACAAAAAAAACACAAAGCTGAAAATCACTACAGGGAAGATCGTGTATTTCATAAAACATTCCTCCGCTATTCAAATCCATATAAACCGGTTTATATTATACCAAATTGAAGAAAACATCTATGACAGCCATGACATAGCTATTCTCAGTTTAAGATAACCACGAACCACTCGCACAGAAGAGAATTCAGGTAAAATGAAAGCCGTCGAAACAAACGTTAGTGTCCGTTCGTGGTAAACTGACTATGACATGATACCCTTTTTCAATTATAGTGATCTCGATGAGAACTGAAAAACTGTACTATGATTATTTTTCTGCAAACCCTTACAATGCAGAAATAATGGAGATCCGGTATACCGGAGAACAGAAGGCGGCCCTTGTTCTGGATAAAAGCATATTCTATCCGGAAGGCGGCGGCCAGAGCGCCGACCTGGGAAGTATTCAGGGGGCGGCCCTGCTGGATGTCCGTGAAGAAGGAGAAGAGATTTTTCATATTGTCAGTGCGGAAGACGCACGGCGACTCAAGCCGGGGCCTGCAGAATGTCTGCTTGATCTGCGCCGCCGCCGGGACTATACCGTTTGCCATACGGCCCAGCATCTCCTTTCGGGAACAATACTGAGGATCACGGGAAAAGCTACCGTTTCCATGCGCCTGGGGGAACAGATATGCACTATTGATGTGGACAGTCCTGTTTTAAGTGGGGAGACTCTGCTTGCCGCAGAAGATGCAGTGATGGACGCCATTGAAGAAAACCATTCTGTAATCATCCACCTCTGTCCTCCGGAGGATATTTCACGTTTCCCTCTGCGCAAGGCGCCGCCGAAGGAGGAGGATGCGATTAGGGTAGTGGAGATCGAAGGCAATGACTTTTCACCCTGTTGCGGTACCCACTGCACCTCCACCGGACAAATCGGCATACTCTGTATCCTGGGGGCCGAAAAGTACAAGGGCATGACTCGTGTCAGTTTTATTGCAGGCCGCCGCTGCCTTGAAGAGAGCCGGCTTCTCAGAAAAAATGCCTTAATCGCAAGCCGGGTTTTCAGGGCGCCCATATACGAAACAGGTGAAGCGGCATTGATCCAGCTTGAAAAAAGCGTCCGGCTGGAAAGACGCCTGGGTGAATTGGAAGAAACCATTGCGGAAAACGAAGCCATCCCGCTTGCCGCCGGGGCGGACAGGGCCGGTACTGCAATAATCGTAAAGAGTTATCGGGACAAAGGCATGGAAGAACTGCTCCGCATAGGCCGGGCCGCGCAGAAAAAGAACGAAAGCCTCTATGTGCTGGCCTCGGAAACAGACCTGAAATTTGCCGCCTTTACCCGGGATAAGAGCAGAGATCTCAAGGCCCTTTTCGGCAAGAAAATGGAGAGCCTGGGCGGTCGCGGGGGCGGAGGAAACGGTTTCTTTCAGGGCCTCTTTGGAAACGCCGGTGATCTTGCAGCCTTCATGGAAAGTCTGCAGGAGGGGGAAACGGAGTGAGCATCAGTACAAGGAGAGGGGACAGCGGCACTACCGATCTGGCTGACGGCTCCAGGCTGGGCAAGGACAGCCTCCGCGTTGAATGTCTGGGGGAACTGGATGAGCTTATCGCATTTCTGGGCCTGGCCCGTTCCCTTACGGACAGGGGGCAGCTTATAGAAGGACTGCAGAAGGATCTTTCCGCTCTTGCCGCCTCGCTTGCTCTGCCGGGCTATCAAGGCGGAGAAGTCCTGGCCTCTGCACTGAAAAACATTGAAAAACTCATTGCAGAACTGGAAACCGGACTCCCTCCGCTCACCTCGTTTATAATGCCGGGCAGTTCCCTGCAGGACGCAGCCTTCCATGTATGCAGGACAGTGTGCCGCCGGCTTGAAAGATGGCTCGTAAGCCTTGACAGGGCCGAGGGAATAGAGGCAGAGATACTGTCATACATAAACCGCCTTTCGGATCTGCTGTTTCTGCTTGCCCGCAAGGCCGGGGACTGTCCGAAAAGGTGAGAAAACTTGTCCGGACAGCTTCTTCAATGCGGTGGACGGGAAGCAGTCAAGTTCCCGGGCAGCCCCGTTCGATCCAGTTTTTAAGGTTAGCTGAGCTTGTGCCAAAATTATGATCCTGCCGGATCACCGGATTCCGGAACAGCCTCAGCTACCTCAATTTGAAGCTGAATATCGCCGCTACCCGGTAGAACTCCAGTCCCAGGGGATTGTCGTCCGCTATGCGGCGATCCTGATAGAATTCCAGATCCGCAGTATTGCTGCGGAAATTCCTCATGGTTCTCACCTGGGTGATAAGGGCGGTGCTGAACCAGCCGGTAAAGCTGAAATTAAAAAGAGCGGAAAACACCCAGCGGTCAAAATCGTCGCCCCACGCGTCTCCGCCCGGCACATGGTAGAGAAAGCGGTACTGTTCCGCCATAAGGGCCGCCGTATCAAGGAAAAGGGGTTTCCGCGGCATCTGGTAGCCGAAAAGATACGATGCATAGTAATTCTGACCGTTCCGGTTTTCGCCAAAATCGTTGGCGTAGTACCAGGATTCCCCTGCCCCGGCGGAGGAAAATGAGGAAAAGTTGAGTTCCTGGTAGAGACGGAATACAACATGGTTCCAGTCACCGGGAAAGAGAGCCGCCGCATCAAACTGGAATACCGCGCCGGCTTTGACCATCCAGATAAGGCCGCCGAAGGCTTCCGCATCCGTCCAGGCAGTGCCATCGGCCCGGCGGCGGTTGACGCCAATGCCCCGCACGTCGCTCCCGAAAAGCTCTATATTCCAGCCCGAACCTGCCCGGCCGCCTGAAACAAACTGCAGGAAGGCAAGCGGAGTCCAGACAAATTCCGCATAGCCGTTGATCGAAACCGGAGTAAATTCCGCGGTAAAAGAGGCGCTGAGATTGTTCCCCCCGGTCAGAGGGCCGTCTCCCTGCAGAAAGGGGACGCTCAGTTTTTCCGTTATGCTCAGCGCCGCTTCGGGGAGACTGGATATGGTAAGGCTTACCGTGGTAGAATCAGAAATTGCAGAATCAGGTTTCTCTGCAGCCTCTTCAGGCCAGAGCGGCGCATGGAGGAAAGTCAGAAAGACGGCAGCGCATAGCACTGTCCCTGCGGTATTTTTCTTAATCATTTCACAAAAGTAAGGCTGTTCCAAAATCCCGTGTTCCGGCAGGATCATAATTTTGGAACAGCAGCCTTAGATTGGGGAAACCGGGCTTTAGACCGCTTTACCCGAGAGCCAGCTCAAGTATCCCTTCTTTCCGCAAACCTGTCAATTCGTAATTGGGATTACCCGTGGTATCGCACAAGAGAATTTATCCTATAATATAGGCAGACACTAATTATACGAAAGGAGAAACTATGGCTTTATTCAAGGTTGCATTGTTGCAGTTGAATCCTTCAAACGCCGGCGCTTCGGCGGAAGCGCAGAAGGAAAATCTGGAAAAAGGCATTGCGTATTGCAGGCTGGCAAAAGAGCTGGGTGCGGATCTGGCTTTATTCCCCGAGATGTGGAACATAGGCTATACCTTTAATACGGTACCCTCCGCCGGAACCAAAGAGAGGGGCAGCCCTCCGGAAATTCTGGAAAGCTGGAAAGAAAACGCCATAGACAGGGAGAGTGATTTTTTTACGCGTTTCTGCGGGGAGGCAAAGGATCTGAACATGGCCATAGCCCTCAGTTACCTTGAAAAATGGCCCGGGCTGCCCCGGAACACGGTAAGCCTGATAGACCGTTTTGGGAATTCCATCATGACCTATGCAAAAGTTCACACCTGCGATTTTTATGTGGAGAAATACCTCTCTCCGGGGGACGATTTTTATGTTGCAGACCTTGATACCCGCTGCGGGAAGATAAAGACCGGCGCCATGATCTGTTACGACAGGGAATTCCCGGAAAGCGCACGGATACTGATGCTCAAAGGCGCAGAAATAATACTGGTACCCAACGCCTGCCCCATCGAGATCAACAGAAAAAGCCAGTTGAGATCTAGGGCATTCGAGAACATGACGGGTATCGCCATGACCAACTATGCGGGAGGAAAATACGACTGCAACGGTCATTCCCTGGCCTTTGACGGCATCGCTTATGGGGAGACAAGCCCGGATCATTTCGAAGCCAGAGACAGTCTGATTGTGGAAGCCGGTGAAGCCGAAGGTATTTTTATTGCGGAATTTGATATGGACAAGATCCGCTCTTCCCGTGAACGGGAAGTCTGGGGAAACGCCTTCAGGAAGCCGAAAATCTATTCGATGCTGGTTTCCGAAACGGTAGAGCCCCCATTTAAGCGGGACGATGCCCGTAGATAACGGAGCCTGGCCCGGACAAGCTCACTTGTCCGCCGGCCCCGGATAAAGTATCATTGCAACGTGGCGCCCCATAAAAAAGATAACAGAAAAAAGCCTGCAAAATCCTCTCCGGGCCGGAAAATTCCCCTGGCGGTGCTTTTCTGGATAGCTTTTTTTATCATGATCATCGGTATTTTTTTAATCGAACAGGAAACCATCCGGGAAAATCTCAGACAGAATAACATTGAGATACCCTTTCTCACAGGGCCCCTGAAGGACAGGGAAGCAGGGCCGGAAGAAGAGACTCCTCCTCCGGCGCCGCCTGAAGTTCCCGCGGAGCGGACGGTACAGCTTCCTCCCGAAAAAAAGGACGAACCGGCTCCATCCGGACCTGAAAAAACCGTTCCGCCTGCAAAAAATACCTCCGCGGACAAACCTGCTCCTGCCCGGCCGGCCCCCGTTCAACAGCCCCAGACCGCAACCAGGGACAGAACCATCTATTTTACCCATGTGGATAACGATGGCGCCATTCTGCGCAGTTCCGTTGTACGAAAGATCCCTGTTTCGGATTCCCCCATGCTGGATGCCCTTAAAGCCCTTCTGGCAGGCCCCAGTACGGAAGAAAAACGCCGGGGCATAGTAAGCCTTGTTCCCGAAGGAAGCCGTATCCTTACCCTTACCGTTCAGGGCAGTACCGCCTATATCAGCTTTAATGACGAGTTTCTCTTTAATACCTATGGCGTTGAAGGCTATGCCGCCCAACTCAGGCAGATTGTATGGACTGCTACGGAATTCTCAAATGTCAAAGATGTACAGATCCTAATCGAAGGCCGGAGAATAGACTATCTGGGGGAAGGCATCTGGATTGGAAGCCCTGTCGGGCGGGATAATTTATGACGGGAACCTCTGGAAATTGCCGTCATCGGATTCTTTAAGCAGCCGGGGCGTAATATGGCATCCAGCTTCTTTACATTAATGGACTGATTGGAAGACGGGGTCTTGCGCTGCGCAAGGCCCCGCTTGTTTCAGGTGTCTTTTGTGTTACCGGCGGTCATTTTAATAAGATAAGACCTATTGTTTCAATTCTGTCGCTATAAATGATTACCGTTTGTGTTTCAGATCCGCCAACCATATATTTATACTGTTGATCCAAATCGCTCCATGCTACCCAGGTAACTGTATCATTAGTAAATACGCCGGTATTAACGTGGGTAATAGTACAAGCGGCGGGGTTTGTATTTGGTGCAGTCGGATACGTTCCCTTTATTAGTTCCTTCCAGGCAAAATCATCAGGACTAATAGATTTAGTAAAATTACCGGAACCAGCAACTATTTTTATATAATAATTACCATTATAAGAAGGTTCGCTTGTTTTCCATGTTCCCGTTAATGTTAAAGTGGTATCCAGTTTTGTGAACGTTCCGTTCATGCTGCTAAATTTGTCCCAAAAATTTGCAACGATAATCTTTCCGCCTTCAATAATCGCAAGCCCGGTATCACCTCCATATGAACCCTCGGTAACCGTCCACTGTGCGGCGTTTTTTCCAATGAGGGAATAATTTCCGCTGTTATAGATGGCCCCTCCATCCGTGGCTACCCATGAATTCTCCGTAATTTTAACGTATACCCATCCTTCTGTGTCATCCATGGCCCATATATTGGGAACTGCATCGGTACCAAAGGGATTTGTACCATCATCGGTGCCGGCATCATAAACCGTGATGGTGAAATTCTTGGTGTAAGGACTTGACTCCGACGCTCCTTTTGCGATTTCGGCAGTCACCGTCACCGATCCCGCGGATGCTGCGGTTAAGACGCCGTTACTAACCCCGTTCCCACTCCACACAATTGTCTTATTGGTAGCGTTAGCGGGCTCGACTGTACCGCGGAGTGTAAGCGGTTCACCCATAATGGCTATTGTCGGTACATCGGTAACACCCGTAACCGGGACATAGACCGGATCGTTTGCCTTTACCGTAATCGGAAAATCCTTGGTGTAGGAGCTGGAAGCCGTTGAGCCGTTGACGACCATGGCCGTAACGGTAGCCGTACCCGCGGCGGTGGTTATCAGGGAATTGCCGCTGATGACCGCCCCCGTGGTTTCCGCGCTTTTAACAGTCCAGACGATGGTTTTATTGGTAGCGTCCCAAGGCATTACCGTACCGGTCAAGGCAAGGGGAGTTCCTGCCAGCGCCGTAGTGGGGACGCCGATAATATTTGTAACGGGGACAAACGTATCATTTATTACGAGATTACAACTACCAAGAAAGAAAGCGAAGACCAGCGCTATACCAAGCACGCTGTGAACAAGACATCTTTTTGCCATTCTAAACTCCTTTAGTTTTTTGTCCGCCCGGACACAGGTTTTGGTACGAACATATTCAATCTTCATGTCCAACACTCCTCCGCGGTTTTATTCCTGCGTGCAGAGCGTCCAGGGCAAAAAAGGAAGATCGCATACAAGGGAGACTTCTATTAGGTACGCTACAGGTAGCAGTGTTTTGAGTAAATCTAAAAAATCTACACCATATCTGGGGGGGGGGGGGGGG
>JAITLC010000095.1 GCA_031278095.1 Treponema sp. | reverse complement strand
GTAAAGACGAAACGGGGGGCGGCGCTGTATCCGGCCCTGTCAAGGGCTGCCTCGTAGCGCTCCCAATTTTCAAAATTCTCGTACATGGGCTTGTCGTCGAGTTTTTCAAAGTACATTTTGGTCTGGAGCTTTGCCGCCCCGATTTCGTAACTTACGATATTCCGCCGGGAAATCACGTTCATGCCCGTGATCCACCCGTCCATGACGACATACGCCGCCACGCTGACGGTTATCGCCAGTATGGATAATACGGTCTTTACCTTGTGCCGGGCCAGGTTACGGAAAGCCATGCGGCCTTCGGCCGCAAGCGTAAGGAATTGGTTGTATACGCCGCAAAGGAGCGGCTTATGCGGCCGTCTCAATTCCTCCATTGCCCGTAGTTTCATTTCCATTCCTCCCGTTCGACTCGCCCGTCACGGATATACACGACACGGCGGGCAAATTCCATGACCATGCTGTCATGAGTCGAAAAGATGAAGGTTGTTCCCTCCTCCTGATTGAGACGAAGCATGATCTCAAGAATCTCATGGCCTGTTTTGGAGTCGAGATTTGCCGTAGGTTCATCCGCCAGTATCAGTGCGGGTTTCTTTATCAGCGCCCTGGCAATGGCTACCCGCTGCTGCTGTCCACCCGACATTTCCTTTGGCCGCCGTTTCCCCATACCCTCAAGCCCTGCCTGCTTCAACACAATCTCTGTGCGTTCCCGAATTTCCCTCTTGTCCACCCCCAGCAGGGTGAGGGGGAAACCGATATTCTCCTCCACGGACAGCACCGGGATGAGGTTATAGGCCTGAAAGATAAAACCGATGCTGTTTCTGCGAAGCAGGGCCAGTTGCCGTTTGGAAAGTTTTGATACATCCAAACCGCCGATACTCATGGCGCCGCCGCTGAGCGTGTCCAGGCATCCTGCAAGATGGAGGAAGGTTGATTTCCCGGAACCCGAAGGTCCCGCTATGGCGGAAAACTCCCCGCTCTGAAATTCAATATTCACTCCCTGCAGGGCATGAATCGTAGTCCCGTTAAGGCCGTAATCCTTTACAAGGTTTTCGGCTTTTACAACTGTCATTATTTTTTACCTTCCTGATTGAGGCTGTTCAAAAACCCGGTTGGTTTTGAAACAAGCTCAATTATCTTTTTTTCCCCTGTGCAGGCGCAGTTCATTCAGCGCCTCCAGCCCGAATATGTCTTTAGTCTTGAGTTCTTCCGCAATGGAATTGGGAACCAGCATCATGGAATTTCCCGCCTTGAGGCCTTCATTCAATATGGAGAGAATCTTGAGCTTCATTGCCGGCTCGTTCCCCGCATAGATACCGACGGCCTCTTCGAGTTTCCGCGCAATTTCAATCTCCGCTTCGGCAAGAAGAACACGGCCCTTCTTCTCCCGTTCCGCCTGGGCAACCCGGCTTAAAGAATCCTGCAGTTCCTGGGGAATCTGCACATCGGTAATCTCGATGTACTGTACCGTGATGCCCCACTCGATGGTCTGCCTTTCAACCTCTTCCTGGATATGCTTTTCGATGATGTCTCCCCGTTCAAGAAAGGTAGAAAGACTGTTGCTGCTTACCGCATTGCGGAGCGCCGCCTTGCCGGCCAGTACCACCGCCTCGGTATAGTCCTCCACCTCCAGGGCGGCCTTCTGGGGATCCCAGACAAGCCAGAAGGCAAAGGCGTCTACGGTCACCGTGACAGAATCGGCGGTAAGGGTTTCCTGCGCGGAAAAATCCGTTACCCGGATGCGGATATCGATAACCTGGGAAAACCGGTCTATCACCGGGATGAGAAAGACAAGCCCGGGGCCCTTCACCTTGTGGAAACGGCCCAAACGCAATACGATTGCCCTTTCCCATTCGTTTACCTTTTTTACCGACGGAACGATGATGACGATTAAGGCCAGAAGCAGGCCCGGATAAATCAGAACCGCACCGTTATAGGGTACCGCTATCCCCGCCAGTATTGCCGCTACGCTGAACGCCAGCAGTAAAAGTTTTAAACCCGTAAGATCCATTTTTTTTCCTGCGGGCATGGTACTCTTGACAAGTCCCGTCAATCCATTTTTTTTACTATTAATCATCAACGCCTCCTTTCATCTCTGTGGAACTTTCCTTGATTAAAGCGATCAGTTCCCCCGTATCCACACCCAGATCTTTCATCTCCTGAATGAACCGCCTCAGCACTTCCCCAACCTTCCGCAGCCTGGCATCCTCTTCGGCCTCGGGACTCTTGTCCGAGATGTAGGTGCCGCTCCCAACCTGGGTGGCGAGAATACCCTTAATTTCCAGCTCGTTATAGGCCTTGGCGATGGTATTGGGGTTTATCTTGAGATTTACCGCCAGAGACCGTATCGTGGGAAGCCTGTCCCCGCTTTTCATGCGGCCCGAAAGAATGCCGTATTCTATCTGCTGGATAATCTGCCGGTAGATAGGCACCCCGTTTGCCGGGTCAAGCGAAAAGCTGATATCAGATTGAACTATTGTACTATTCATCTAGTACAATCATATATGTCCTAGTACAATATGTCAAGAGAAATTTATAAAAAATTTTGAAAAATTGAGATGTTCCAAAACCAACCGGATTTTTAGTTAGAGCCTGTCTATAAAGCCGGTTACTTTATGGACAGACACTAGTTATAATAGATGCTGAACTGAACTTTTCCTTCAAAGGAGACTTCGGGGCCGAAAAAGAGCCTGCCGGCGGGTGTTTCAAGCTGAAGGCCTGTTCTGAGCCCGCCCCGCCATTGTTTGAACTGCTCTAAACTGTCAATTTGCTGCCATACGCTTCCGCCCCGGAGGGTAAGATTGAAAAAACTCTGTATACCGAACAGATTGGAGAGAGGTTTTATTTCCTCAAGCCATGCAAGGCCCAGAATCAGTTTGTTTCGTCCCAGTATTGCATCCCCCGAATATCCGGGAATGCCATTTTTTCCGGCAGGGCTGAACAGAGTCCACTTTGATTCAAGTTCGCCCCGGTAAGAGGCAAACTCCACATCCGAGACAAAGTTCCGCCAGGGATGGACTACCCAGGCCTTCCTGCCGGAAAAATCAAGCTGTTCATACCAGGGGAAGGTATTACCTTCCCAGAGACGGCTGCCCGCAAAGGGAAATTCAATGGAAAACAGCCATTTTGTATTGTACAAAAAGGTAAAAAACAGAGGCTGGGTAACATAGAGGGTATCATAGCCGATATCAATGCCTGCCGAATGGAGGCCGCCCTTATAGGCCAAGCCGCTCTCCTTGTTCTCATACCAGAGTGGTTTATAGCGGTACATGGCCGACATTTCAAAAAAATTCGCCGGTCTAAAGACCAGATGAACCTTTGTATCCAGGAAACCAAAGGAAGATAACTCCCTGTCACTCTGAAAGGACGTGATGCTTGAGGTATAATAGGCTCCTTTCACACCCAGTCCCAGGGTAAACAGAGGCGAAAGTTCCTTACCATAGGCAAGGGAAGCCGTTGGGCCCTGGATATCGGCCAATCTGTAGGAAAGACCGGTCGATAAAAGGGATTTGGGCAGAAAAAGATCCCTAAAATTAAGATTTATGTAATCGGTCATCCCTAAACGGCTGCCTTCACCCCAGCGGGCTTCGGCGTCTATGGCAAAAGAGAAATCATTTTTCCGCTGCCGGGTCTGTACCCCGGTAAGCACCAACACGTATTCCCCGTCCTCTGCCTCCAGGTGATACCCGACATTCTCAAAATTCCCTCTCAGGCGGAGAATCCCGATTGTCGCTTCCAGTTGGGAAAAATCTACCGGCTTGTCAAAGAATCTTTCAAACAGGGAATTGAGGTACCTTCGGGGAAAACGGGCTCCGGCGGTTTTTTCAGGTTCCGGCAGGCCGTCCGCGCCAATCGACACAAGCCGTATCCCGGAAAAAACCGGTTCGGGAAGATCCTCGTATGTGCCCCTGCGGCGCCAGTCTTTCTTTTCCAGAGGGCGAAATTTCTCAATTTCTGCGGCCAGTAAAGATAATGCCTCCAGGCTTTCCGCGGAACGGGCATTTTTCTCGCCCTTGTCGATTATGGCCCGGCTTTTGCCGAAATCCGTCCAGAAAAATTCGCTCAAGTCCATATCAAGCCGGTAATCTTCCCTGCCGGAGGACATGTTCGATATGACGCCGGCGCTCTGAATCAGCCGGATGGCTTGATCGGCCACCACTCCGATATTGTCAATCTCCTCCGTCTTCCGGGCCGCGAAGGAACCGACATCCACGTCGATGATGATATCCGCCCCCCATTCCAGGGCCAAATCGACCGGATTATTGTTCAAAAGAGCGCCGTCTACCATATATGATCCCTGCAGAGGAACCGGGGGAAAAACCAGCGGAATGCTCATACTTGCCCGCATGGCCCGGTAAAGGACTCCATGTTCAAGGGGAACTCCAATACCGCCGGCAATATCTACCGCAATGGCCTTGAAGGGCAGGGGTAAATCCGCAAAATTCTCCCGCATTGAAACACGGTACACGAGGCGGGAAAAGAGAAGTGTAATATTCTGATCCGGCAGAAGCCCCTTTCTGTCCCCTGTCCCGCTGCGGTCAAAGGCCAGGGCAACAAGAGGATACCGTTCTTCCAGAAGACTTTCCGTACGGCCGGGCCCCTGGTTAAGAAAGGTTCCGGCCCAGTTGATCTGGGAAGCGGCGGCCTCAATGTCGCCGGGCGAATATCCTACCGCATAAAGCGCGCCGACGAGACTGCCCATACTGTTTCCTACAACCATGTCCACCGGGATTCCAACTTCTTCCAGAACCTTGAGAAAGCCCACATGGGCGAATCCCAGGGCCGCGCCCCCTGAAAGAACCAGGGCAATTTTCGGCGGCTTTCCGGACGGAGAGGGTTCCGGCACATCCGCTTCCTGCGCACGCACAGGGGAGGCGCCCAACAGGGCCAAAAAAAGAAAGACTGAAAAAAATCTGCACCGCATGATTGTACTATTCATCTAGTACAATCATACATTAACGGGTACAATATTTCAAGAGAGCGAATCGCATCAAAATTAATCTGTTGAAATCGGCGTTAAGCGGGAAAGCCTTTACAAAGCAATTGACGTGATGCTTGCACCGGTATCAGGATGAACCATCGCAAGAATAGAAGCAGGCGGGATATTATTAGGAGGCCTTCGGAACACGGTAGTAGAAGACGGCAAAGGCGATGTAAAGCGGGATACCGCTGGCAAACCAAGAGAGAGGGTTCACCAGACATATCCCGGTAAAACCGTAAGCGGGGATCAGTACAAGGGCGGAAAGTATGCTCATGGCGGTTTCCATGACGCCGCAGAAAACCGGCGCCCGCGTGCGGCCCAGACCTTGAAGGCCGGAACGGAAGACAAGCATGATGCCGAGGATAAAAACCGTATAGCCTGTGTATTGTATGTAACGGCGGGCCATGGCAAGAGCTTCGGCATTGTCCCTGAGAAAGAGACCTGCAAACTGATTCCCGGCGAAACGGTTTAAAAGGGCTATAAAAATTCCCAGGATGATAACGATGAGGCAGCTTTGACGGATGCCCTTATAAACCCTGTCCATTTTTTTGGCGCCGTAATTCTGGGCGGTGTAGGTGGTCATGGCTCTTGCAATGGCAAAGAAGGGCATCATATTGACGGCTCTAATCCGCTGGGCCGCGGACACCGCGGCGATGGTCAGCGCCCCCAGGCTGTTCATCGCGGCCTGTACCAGGAGGTTTCCCACTTCCACTATTGACTGCTGGAGTCCCATGGCTACTCCCAGGGAGAGGTGTGTCCCCAACTCGGAGCGGCTTTGCAGCCATTCTCCCCGGCGGGGAAGAAGATGGGGGTAGCGTTTTATGATGAAACGGACAATGAGTATTGCCGATATCAACTCTGAAAAAACCGTGGCGGCGGCCGCGCCCGGCACTCCCCAGCGGAGAACGACGATACAGACTATATCAAGGATGATGTTGAGAATTGTTCCGGCGATAAGAAAAACAAGCGGATAAAAACTGTCGCCCGCCGCACGGACAATAGAGGCAAGCATGTTGTAGCAGATGGTTACCATGAGTCCTGCCATGATGATGATCACATAGCTTGAAGCGTTATCCAGAATTTCCGCAGGAGTCCGCATCAGAACAAGAAGGAGGCGGACAAAGGGAATGACAAGGCCGGTAATGATGACGCCCGCCGCCAAACAGAGACAGAGGCTTGCGGCAATGCTGCGCCGTATTCCTTCCTCATCCCCGGCGCCGAAACGCTGGGCGGTGATCACGGAAAAGCCGCCGGTCAACCCGAAAACAAAGCCGAAGACAAAGTGCACGGTTCCTGCGCCGGCCCCTGCCGCGGCCAGCGCATTGATCCCCAGTAATCTCCCCAGAAGAAAAGTATCCACAATGGTATAGAAAATCTGGAAAAAATCTCCTGTCAGAAGGGGAATTGCAAAGGCAACGATTCGCCGTGCCGGGTTTCCGGTGGTGAGAAGTTCCGGAGAAGAACTACGGAGATCCATATTTTATACAGAAACCTATACTGCCTCTTCTTTGGTAAAATCCCAGGGTTCGTAGATTTTCGGCACATCGCCGAGAAGCCGCTTGGTATACTCCGACTTAGGGTGAAGTATAGCCTCATCCGCACTGCCCTGCTCCACGATGGTTCCTCTTTCCATGATGTAGACAGAATCGCTGATATAGTAGGCCAACCCTATATCGTGGGTGATGAACACAATGGTCATGTTGATTTCATTCCGGAGCTTGAGGAGCATGTCGAGGATCGTGGCCCTGGAACACGCGTCGATCATCGAGGTTGGCTCGTCGGCAATGAGCAGCTTGGGCTGCAGCATGAAAATTCTGGCGATCATGAGCCGCTGCATCTGGCCGCCGGAAAGTTCAAAGGGATATTTATTGGACAGCTCTTCAAAATGAAGATTCACGAAGGAGCAGGCCTCCTTCATCTTGGCAAATTCTTCCGCTTTGGAAAGGCCTTTGAAACCCTGGAGCCTCAGACAGTCCCGGAGGACTGAATCTACCTTGTTAAAAATATTGTAGGTGGAAAATGGATCCTGGAAGATCGCCTGGATAGTCTGCCAGTACTGCCTACGTTTGCTGTAGCTTGAAATATTCCTGGGCTTCCCTTCAAATATGATCTCTCCGGAACTGGGTTTGAGGAGGCCGAGAACAATCTTTGCCAGGGTGGTTTTGCCGCTCCCCGATTCCCCCACGATGGAGACTATCTCCCCCCGGTGGAAATCGAAGTTCACCTTGTTCACCGCAAGGGTTCTGTGTTCCCCGTAACCGAATTCGCGGGAGAGTTCCCTCCCGCTAAGGAATATTTCTCCTGTCTTTCTTTCGTCACTCATCCGCCGCCCCTTCTTTCTCCGTACCGGCAGAAAACTTCGTTTTCTGTTCGATTGGATTTTCAAGGTTACCGATCTCTTCATCAACAAAAGTATGGGAAACCAGGGGAAACTTTTTGGCCCCTTTTTCCGTTTTTTTGTAAAGTTCCCGCAGTCCGGCCTCGGGCAGCCTGCAGCGGTAACTTCTCCCCTTCCCCGCTTCCTGCTCTTCCACCGTGCCGGAATGACACTCGGTTTGTACGTATTGGCAACGCTCGGCAAAACGGCAGCCAACGGGCCGTTTTTTCAGATTCGGGGGAGCGCCGGGAATGGCCTGCAGCACATGACCTCTCGTCCCCTCCTCCGGCACAATAATCGAATTCATCAAACCCTTGGAGTAGGGCATGACGGGATCGAAGACCATCTCCTTTGCGCTGCCCCGCTCCACAATCTCTCCGGCGTACATCACCATGATATCGTCTGTCACGTTGTAAAGCAACGGCAGTTCATGGGTAATAAAGAGCATGGCCCGCACAAAACCCTTCTCCATAAGGTCGTGGAGAAGTTTTATGACTATCTTCTGGGAGGAAACATCCAGGGCCGAAGAAGGCTCGTCGGCAATGAGCACCTTGGGGCTCAAAATGGTAGAAATAGCGATAACGGTCCGCTGCTTCATACCGCCGGAAAGCTCCACGGCGTACTGATCCAGCACTTTGGGCGGCAGATTGAGAATGTCAAAACGCTCCCCGGCAAGCAGGCGTATCTCTTGCCGGGAAAGCCCCGTTCCGTGAGCCTTCATCACATCCTCCACAAAACGGATTATCTTCCGCGTGGGGTTGAGGGCATTCATGGCCGCCTGGGGAATGTAGGCAATTTCCGTACCAAGAACCGTAGTACGGATAATGTCGGGATCCAGAGAGGTAATTTCCCTGCCGTCGATGATGATATTCCCAGCCTCATAGTTCAACGGCGGAAAATAGTAACCCATCACCGACATGGCCAGGGTACTTTTACCGCAGCCGGATTCCCCGGCGATTCCCAGACTCTTGCCGTCTTCCAGCGTAAAGGAAACATTGTCCACCGAACAGATCTTTTCGTTCATCCGGGTCTTGTAATAGGTGGTAAGATTCTTGACTTCCAGCATGACGCTCATACTAACTCCTATAAAAAGCGGCGGCATCGCCGCTTATGTACATCGAAAATTAACACGAAGTGTCAATTCTAGCTTCTTATCTGGGGGTTGAAGATCTGATCCAGCCCGGAATTCATCAGGTTAAGGGAGAATGTGATGAGAGCTATCATCAATACCACCGGAAGAAAGGCCCACCATGCCCCCACCGGCAGGGCGCTAAAGTCCATGGCCCAGTGCATCATCAGCCCCAGGCTTGCCACATTCTGCGGCCCCAGGCCCAGCATGGAAAGGCTTGCCTCCGACAGGATCCCCGAGGCCACCTGGAGGATAAAGGCCATCATCACATAGGAACCGAGGTAGGGCAGAATGTCCCGAAGGATGATCCGGGGCATGGAGTGTCCGGATAACTTGGATAGGTTCACATGATCCCGGTTGCGGAGGCTCGTGGTCTGGGCACGGACCGAACGGGCGGTCCAGGGCCAACTGGTAATGCCGATGACGACGGCGGTGGTAAGAAAATTCCTGGAACTGATGCTGACCGATACCAGTACCAGGATCACAAAGGAGGGGATAACGATAAAAATGTTGGTCACCGTGGAAAGAAAGTTATCCATCATGCCCCCCGAATAACCGGCCGTCAGGCCGACGGTAAGGCCGATGATCGTGGCGATGGTCCCGGCGATAAGGCCGATAAGAAGGCTGGTCCGGGTGGCGGCCATCAGTTCCGCCAGGGTGTCCCGGCCAAAGTTATCGGTCCCCAGGACATGCAACACCCTGGGGGTTTCCTTTACCACGGCGGTAAGGCCGAACTGGGCCAAAATGTCGTCGGCCACGGCCTGCTCCTCCGCGCTCATGCCCTGTTCTTCCTTCTGCTTTCCGCCCATAAATTCCAGCAGGTTGGGCCGCTCAAAGAGCCCCCCCTCCATGGACAGGGGATTGGTATGGTTAAAAACCGGAAAGAAAATCACCATAAGGAGAACCAGGGAAAGAGCGGTAAAACCAAAACGGAATTTTCCCGATTTGAAAGCGGTGCTAAGCAGGTGTCCCATTTAACCCTCCTCCTGCTGGGTAAGCCGGATCCGGGGATCGATGATCCCGCAGACAATATCGACCAGGAAGTTGGCCGCCAGGACCGTGATGGTGACGATCAGGGTGCAGCCCGATATGAGGGGGAAGTCTTGGGAACTGATCCCCAGGAGCATGGTAGTCCCGATCCCCGGATAGCTAAAGACGATCTCCGCGATAAGGTTCCCCCCAACCATGGTTCCCAGGGACAGGGCCAGGCCGGTTATCTGGGGCAGCATAGCGTTGCGGAACACGTACCAGACGATTCGGGAATCTTTTATCCCCAAAAGCCGGCTGTACTTAACGTAGTCGGCGTTGAGTTCGTAGATCGACATTTCCCGCATACCCAGGGACTGGCCGCCGATGGCCACCAGCACCATCGTCAGGAAGGGCAGGCGGTAATGGTTCAGCATGGAAAGGATGAAGGCGGGGTTCTTCCAGTTGATGAGCATATCAAAGGCGTAGCCCAGCCGCCCGGGAAACAGGTGGAGCGTATTGGCAAGGAAATGGACCAGTACGATCCCCAGGCCGAAGGCGGGAATGGCGGAAACAAAGAGGAAAAAGGGGAAGAAAACCCGGTCAAAAATCCCCTTGCGGTAGGCCGCCAGGGCCCCTAGGGCATTACCCAGGAACCAGCCGGTGATGATGGCGGGAATCTGGAGCCGCAGGGTCCAGGGAACCGCCGTGGCGATGATCTCCGAAACTTCCCGGGGATACTGGTTAAAGGACTTCCCCATGTCCCCCTGGAGCAGCTTGCCGATATAGATAAAAAACTGCTGCCAGATTGGTTTGTCCAGACCGAAGTCCGCCATATAGGCATCGTAGATCCGCTTAATCGCCTGGGCGTCGGTCATGCCCGTCGTGGCGTTGGCCACCAGAGTGGCCACCGGGTTCCCGGGGATAAGCCGGGGGAGCAGAAAGTTAAGCAGTACCGCCACAAAGAGAGTGACAAGGTACCAGCCAAACTTCTTCTCCAGATACTTCCAATATCCGCTCATTGCCGCCTCGTTTTGCTTTGATTTAAAAAGGCGGCTCCAGCCGGAGCCGCCCGTAAAAACAGCGTTACTTATTCCGAAGGTTGTAAAGGCCCTTGATCCCGTACCCGTCTATGCAGAGGGTGGGGGGAACCCCCGAGCCGTCGTTCATCTTGGGATAGCCGGTCCATACGGTCTCATTCACCGTGTGGAACACGCCGGGGCGGTACATAAGGCCGGCCACCGGTACTTCCTGGAGGTAGATGATGTTGAGCCGGGTCCAGAGCTGCTTGAGCTTGGCGGCGTCGGTCTCCGTGGCAATCTGGGTGATAATGTCGGTAGCTTCCTGGTTGATCCAGCGACCGTTATTCCCGATGGGGTTTGGGGTCCCCTCCGGGGGAAGGTCCGCGCTGCTTATGGCCGCGTAGGCCCGGTTCCAGGGGCTGGCAATCCCTATACCGCCGGGGCTGTTCATGATGATGTCGAAGGTGCCGTTCTGCAGATCCTGGGTCCACACCGTGGCGATGGGGAAGTAGGTCTGGATATCAATGCCGATCTGCTTACCCGCCTGGGCCACCACTTCCAGGGAGGCGTTCCAGTCGGACCAGCCCTGGGGGCATTCGGCCCGGATGCCGGAAAGCTTTACCCCGCCCTTGGCCCGGATGCCGTCGGCGCCCTTGACCCAGCCGGCGTCGTCCAGGACCTTATTGGCCGCGGCAATGGCTTCCTGCAGGTTCCCGCTCCACTGGTAAGGCTTAAGGGCGTTGACGTCGATCAGGGCCTGTTCCGCCGGGGTGGGGAGCATCAGGGAAGCTACCATGGGGGCCGTATAGCCGGACATGGCGTTCTTCCCGATGGTGTCGTAGTCCAGGGCCATGGCGATGGCCCTGCGGACCGCTGCTTCGGCAAGGCGGGGATCCTTGGTATTGAAGATGATCATGGGGATAACCCCGGGGAAGTAGTAGGGGGCCTGAGGGAGGAAGGTGGAAACGTTTACATTGAACATGGTCCAGACCGAGGAGATAAACTGCTGGGAAATATCCACTTCCGCCGCCCTAAAGGCCGCGTCGCCGGTGGCGTTGTCCTTGTAGATGGCGTGGGCTACGTACTTGGCCGGAGGGAGCTTACCATAGAGGGAAACCCCCCAGTAGCTGTCCACCCGCTGGAGTACCGCCTTGGTCTCATCGGAAAGATAGGGCTTGTAGGGGCCGGTACCGGACTGGGTTTCGATCAACTGGTCCGCGGTCATGTTGGTCCACTGGCCCAGGGCCGTGGGGGCGCTGCCGATCCGGGCCACTACCTTGTCCATCTCCGCCTTCTGGGTGATATACAGACGGCTGATGGAGCTTTCGATATGCTTGGGATTGAAATTCGAGGGGTTCGCCCGGATCACCACGGTGTAATCCCCCTGGGCGGTGACCGAATCGATATAGGGCCACCAGGAAGAAGCGGCTGTGGCGTAGGTCTTTTGGAGCTGGTAGGAGTTCACCACGTCGGCGCTGGTCATGGGCTTGCCGTCCCAGAATTTAACGTTCCGGTTAAGCTGAACGGTCAGGGTCTGGCCGTTCCAGGCGTAGGAGGTCCCCAGTTGGGGCTTCAGGGTACCGGTCAGCAAGTCGTAGATAAACAGGGTCTCGTAGATAAGCTGCCGGGCATTGTTGCTGTCAAGACCAAAGGCATTGCCGCCCACACTATAGGGATTCCAGCTATTTACCTGGTCCCAGAGAATTCCGTTGAAGTACAGGGTTTCCTTCCGGGGCAGGGAATCCACTGACACGGCGGCGGAAGCGCCCCCCCCCCCTGTAGCGGGACTACCGGCGCCGCTGTCCGATCTACCGCCGGCAAAAAGCAGGCCGGCTGCAAGGATCAGAACCAGCGCAATGGATGCAATCTTTACGATCTGTTTCATTTTTTCCTCCATGTTTTGGATTTAAAATTGTTCCCCCATATGGGGGCGGATATGAACCCGGTTTCACCCGGATGCACACCTTGTAATTTATTATTTCACCAAAAAGACCGGCTGTCAAACTTTTTTTTGGGTCTTGTTTTTTTTTACAGAAATTTTATATTACTGTTTTGCAGGTAAAACGGGATGCCGCATGCTGCATTGTATAGTACATTGAAAAAATTCTGTGATGATGGACAAACGGTTATTTATCTTGAGGACATATCGCAAGTAACATTTGTCTCGACTCGTTTCTTTCAAATATTTCCAGAAAAGATAACCGGCCTTAAGGAAATACTTAAAGCAGGCTTTGATTCGTAGTGAGGGTTTCATATCCCGGCTCTGCCGCGGTTATAAAGGTATGAACCCGAATATAAATACCTTATGAGAACAACATATGATTAAACAGGTTCCCGGTACAATTCCCCTTTCCTTGCCAAGTCCCAAAAGATTTCCCGGTCCAAGGCGGAAGTCCAAGCCCTTCTCTGTACTATCCTTCGGCAAAAAGCTCCGGCGCCGCTAGGCTATTGGTAAAGATTTGTTTTATTTTGAAGAATTCTTTTGTTGTTACATCTTCAGTTTAGAGTGGAGCAATTCGCGGAATTTCTGGAAGGAGGTATTTCCGCTCTCAAGGGAAAGGGCGGCCTCACAGTCTCCCAGAGCCTGGGGGAGATCCCCCAGATGGTAGTAGGCCTGGCCCCTGCGGTAGAGACAGAAGGCCTGGTAGGGGTTAATTTCCAGGGCAAGGCTGTAGTCTCCCACGGCGTCGGCATACTGCTGCAGCACCGACCTTACCACTCCCCGGTAATAGGCCGCCTTATAGGAACTACCGTCTAATTTAATTGAAGCTGAAAAATCATCGATGGCTTCCTGGTAACGGGACTGTGCAAAGTAGGCCATTCCCCGGTGTTTGTAGATGAGGGAGGCGATACGCTCATCGGAATCCAGTTCCAGAATACGGCTGTAAAAGGCAATAGCTTCGCCGAATTTGTTTCTGTTATGTGCATAGAGCGCGTTGAGCAGAAGATCGTCAATGGTGCTTGTATTCTCAACCAGGGAAGGATCATCTCCGGGCCGGGAAAAATCGGCGTCTTCTGCTTCTTTGCCCTGAAAGAGCATTCCGTCGGTGGCTTCTTCGATTTTACGGAAGAAAGCTTCCCGCCGTTTACCCAGTTCCCCATTAAGCTGCCGCTGGTAGTTCCGTATCTCCTGAAAGATCGTGTCGGCCAGGGAAAGGCTCGCGTTGATCGCCGCAAGTTTGCGTTTCATTGGATCGTCAAAGGGGGTAAATTCCGCCTTGTACACCAACTCGTGCTCCACTTCCGCCCATGCATCCTGCAATATGGTACGAATCTGGACCTCAGCGTCTTTTGCTCCCGGATCTCCTCTCCGTGTTATTATTTCCCGGGGGATCTCTATCAGAAGATGGGTCGATTCATAGCCGAATTCCTTAAAGGAATAACCGGCGCCTTTCCGCTCTATTTCGGTTATATCAAAGCGCTTTTTCAAAAGGGCCTCGGCAGCGCCGAGATCCTCAAGAAACGGGCACACGATCCTCAACCCCAGAAGGTCTGTGATAATAGGACTCTCCTCGTCCCCGTTTTTCAATATGCGGATATATTTTTTGTACCAGGATGAAAAATCCTTGACTCTGCCCTTCACCGAAGGCCGGGAATTCAGGGCGGCAAGAACATCTTCTACCTGTAATTCCAGATCCCTCGTAACCATCTCCCGAACCGGCAGATACGCATCGTACTCTTTCCGGAGTTCGCTCTGGTTGGGTAAAGGAGTCTTTTCTTCCATCACCAGGATCCTTAAAAAAAAACTGCCTGAAAAATCCAGAGACATAAGATCCGGATTTCTCAGGCAGCCATTTTTAACCGGCGGTCATACGGTTTCTAAAAAACCGGCCGGATGGGTTTTTACTGCTGTTGCTCCTGCTCCTGCTGCCGCCGTTCAGAACTTCCAAACGGAGCTTCGGTAGCCTGCTTCTGCCTGTCGATATAGCGCATCACCTGGTTGTGGCCGAACTGCTGCATCTCCCAGCGTTTCTTCTCGGTCTCCCGGTCATAGATGATCCTCCACAGACCTTCATCATCGATATCCCTGTCGGTATCAAGAACCGCTTTGTCGTAGATGATCTGTACATCTTTGAAATAGGTGATGAAATCGCCGCCTTCCTTGGCCCCATCCCGCTGTACACGGAACCCGCCGAACTTGACAAAAGGAGTGGAGGTGGGATAGAGAGGATAGAGCCGGAGATCCCGGTTCCTCACTTCCTGCACGTAGGCAGGATTATTCCAGATTAACTGGCCCCAGCCGTCATACTGAAGATAACCCATGAAAATTTCTTTTTCATTTCCCTGATTATCAATAAGAATGGTATAAAGGCCGTGGGGAAAATTAAGGCCGTATGCCCATACGGCTACAGATTTAATGGTTCCTACGTTCTTGACGACGCCGTACCCATGAGTGGGTTTCCCGTTATCATCAGCTTCACCTTCAAAGCGGCTGGTCTGGGTAATTCCGTCCTGACCTTCCCTTTCGGTGATACTGCCATCGTCACCAATATCCGCCTGGGGTTCATAGGCAGGAATATCGAAGGGCGGTTTAATAATAGCCCAGGAATTCCAGGGCTCAACCGGGAAATGTACCCTGACGCCCAGAACCGTGGAAGCTTCTCCGCCCCAGTAGGCTTTGGAGGTAGCCTCAGCAGCCTTGCTCAGAACCAGGTTGGTGACATTCCGGGAAGAAGAGGCCAAAACTATGTCCCAGTTGGCAATAGCCAGGGAGGTCTTCATCACTTCCAGATCTTCAGGCTTGAAGCTGGTACCGGCCACATTGGCATAGTCCATCATTGTCTGCCTGTTCTGGGTCATTTTGTCCGTGGCATTCCCCTGAGCATCCGTCTCGGGGATAATGTCTGCCTTGAGTTTACCGAAGTCGATCAATACGGCTTCTTCAGCAAACACCGATCCGGCGAGGAACAACACGATAGCGGCAAATGCAAGCATCCGTTTCATTCATAGCTCCTTTCAACAACTTAAGTTATCGAAACTTCGAGATATATTTCATAAGTATACAAAATACTTATGTTTTGTCAACGCCTCTTTCACGAGATTCCGCCTGAATTTGACGGAATTCATCATAAAAAGCCGCCCTCCCCCCAACGAATAAACGGACATCCCGAACATAGGGAAAATTCCGTTTTATGCCCCCGTAAAAGGTGAAAAAATCCCTCCATGCATTCCCTCTACCGGGATAGGACAGCACGGCGCTTTCAGAAAGGTCTACATACACAGTCCCATCCCGAAAAAACAGGGAACGGAGACGGGTTTCGCGGGGAAAAAGAGGCGCCGCATCCGGTGAAACAGGACCCAAAAGGGTCTCTTCCACATAACGCCTTAGATCCTCTTCCCTGCCGGCTGAAGCCTTTAACATACGATCTTCAACTACAGTTTCCCCGTCTCTCAAAGAATAAAATACAAAAGTCCGTCTGACAAGCCCCGCGTAAAAAAAATCGCTCAGCGCCAGAATTCCCAGAATAAGAAGGCAGACAGCGTAACGGATCGTTCCGTACCTACATAACGCCGCCAGAAACTGAAATATGTCCTTTATTTCAGCCTTCATTGGATTGTGGTAAAACCTCCGGACTTTTCGAATCTGGTGATAAAATCACCAATTCCCTTATATAACGCTTCGCCGAGCTTCTGCAAGTAACCTTCATCGTTCATGAGAAGAGCATCTTCCAGATTGGAAACAAAGCCCAGTTCCACCAGTACCGAAGGCATCCTGGCATTGCGGACAACGAACCACTCTTCCGCCTTGAGTCCCCTGGAGGGGATACGGTTCCCTGCGGCTTCGCCTATCCTGTTGAGGATCGACTGGGCCATCATGATGCTTTCGGTAGTGAATTCCTCCTCCATCATATCGTTGATGATAGGAATCACTTCTGAAGAATCGGCATATTTTGCCGTATCTATAACGTTTCTTCTGTATTCCGGCGAAAGATACCACACTTCATAGCCTCTGGCCTTTTTATTGAAGGAAGAATTGGCATGAATCGAGATGAAGATGATCGCTTCATTGGCTTTGAGGGGTACGGAATTGGCTATGGCAACCCTGTTTTCCAGGGTAGGGAAGGTATCTCCTTCCCGGGTCATAAGGATGCGTTTGTCCGGGTAACCGGCCGACAGGCGGGAGTAGAGTTTTTTGGAAACATTGAGAACTATATCCTTCTCTACAGAACGGAACGGCTTGCCGTCCACGGTGAAATTTCCAACGGCGCCCGAATCCTTGCCGCCATGACCCGGATCGATGATCACCGCGGCAATATTGAAGCGGGAAGCGTCTTCCTCAATGGAACGGGAGAGAGAGAGGGCGGCGGTACTGATAAAGGCTTCCGGAAAACGGAGGAGTCCCTGGTGCATATAGGGCGCCGGCACATCGAAAAATTCCCTGCCGTCAAGAAGAAGCATACCCTTCTCCCCCTCCCCGCCTGAAAAAAAAGCCGCGCTGTGCCCTCCTGCAATGAATACTCCCGAGGCAAGGAAGGGATCCCAGCGGAATTCGGTTTCCGCCGTCTTCCCCGTCTTCTGTCCGATACTGAGCAGGGCTTCCTCAAGAGAGAGGGTTTTGGGAACCGCAGTTTGGGCAAAGGCGAGGGCGGAAACCAGCGGCAAACAGCAAACCAGTATGAAACTTCGTTTCATGTTCGATACAATTTTTAAGGTTAGTCCTGAAGGGCGGGGTATTCGACCCGGCTTCGAATAAGCTGCTTCGGGCCGCATTCTTCCTTTTTTCTTCGGCTTATTCGTCTTTACGGTTAAATTATTAGCCATGCGCTTCAAGTCCCCAGGGTATCAAGGTAATACGCCGCTCCCTGGTAGCCGCCGCGGATGAAGGACCGCCAGAATTCTTTGCCGAGGAAAGGCTCCCCTGTGCCGACAGGCAGGGAAAGGCCGCTGAGGGCTCTTAGGGCTTCCAGGCTTTCGGCAACGCTGCGGCCCATATAATCCCCGAGTCCCGAGTCAAGGAAGGCGAAAAAGGGGTATATGTTCACTTTCCCGGGTGAACTTTTGCCGGGAACAATGCCTGAAGGCAGCGATTCCAGGGCGGCTTTGAGCTCCCTGTCGAGGATGAAGGCGCCGGGCGGGAAAGATCCTTCGTTTCCTTTGGAAGCCGGGAACGCCGAAAGGAAGGCGGAGGTTTCGGCATTGGGGGTCTCAAGGTGTATAAGGATCGAACGGGCCGCTTCTTCCGCCGCGCGGCAGGCGTCCTCCCGGTTTTCCGCCGCGCTGATCACATTGCCGCACTTACTCACGTTGTTTACCGGGAAGGATACCGGGAAATCTTTGGCTATGCGGAGAAAAATATCTTTTACATGGGGTGTGTTCCGGGCTTTTTCAAGGCCTTCGATGGACTTTACCTTTCCGGGGATCGAGATGAAGGCCCGTTCCGCGCTTGTCCATGACTTTAACGGTTTAAGACCCCGGGGTTCCCGGCCGGCCGCTATTTCTATGGCCGTCCTGACGGGTTCCGCCCCGGAAGAGTATGGGTAAGTCCAGCCGGACATGTAGCCCCCGGAAAGCCGGGCGGCCACCTCCCCTATCATCGGGCCGCCGGGAGTGAGCTTGACATCGCCCTTGGCGGCTCCTATGCAGTTCTTTTCCGCAATGCCAAGGCTGCGGACAGCCGCGCGGAAACAGTCAAGCAGTTTTTCCTGTTCTGCGGGGGGAAAAGCGGTGGGCATGGTGTGACCCATCTCGATGAAGTAAGGGGGAAAGAATATATGCCTGTCGGCAAGACCGCAGATGATGATTTCTCCCTTGTATACGATTGCGTCCACGGAAAATTCGGGGCCTTCCATGTAGGCTTCCACGATTACCCTGCCGGAACGGGAGTATTTTATTCCGCCGGCAAGAGCCTCTTCCAGTTCCGCTTCCGTATCCACCCTGCGGCAGCCCCGTGCGCCCATGTTGTCTACCGGTTTTACCACCAGGGGGAAGGGAGCCGGGATCGTAAAGGATTCATCTTTTCCGGTAACGGTGAAGGCCGGAGAGGGAATTCCGGCCGCATCAAAACAACGGCGCATGCGGCCCTTGTCCGATGCGTTGAGGGCGGCCTCGTAGGGAATGCCCGGAAGACCGAGCCGTTCCGCCGTCCAGGCTACCGTGGCGGAAAAGTCGGTTCCTGCGGTCATGATGCCTGCAAGACCGCCGTCTTTAAGGAGAGACAGCGCAAAGGCTTCCACCCCTTCCTTGTCTTTGAGGTCAATGTGTTCAAAGCGATCCGCCAGGGGAACGCAGGGGGCGCCGGGATCTCCGTCCAAAACTATGGTAAAAAGTCCCATTTCTTTAGCAATGTTAATGGCCGGGCCCTGCATGACCCCCGCACCCAAAATGATTATCCTCTCCCGCTTTGCAGTCACGAGTATCCTCCTCTTCTATTGTCGGAATTTTTACCAGGCCGTTTTATAGCGGTTCTTTAACGGAAAAGCACTCGAAGGTGTCTCCGAGGCGGAAAAGACGGCTTATGAGGAGAATGAATCTGTAGAAGATCCCCGGCCGGCGGCAAAAAGATCCGAAAAAGGGGAAACGTTCCGGGTGGTGGCCTGTGACTACGATTTTTTTTACCATGAAGCCGTACCGGGCAAGCGCCTTTCTACAGAGGCGGGGACTCCAGACCGTCCAGTGATCCGCCGGGCTTTTCTTCAGGAAGACCCTGAGGGATGTACGGCCCGAGACGCCGGAATACGAGGGAGTTGAAAAAGCCAATACCCCACCCGGCTTGAGGATACGGTAGATCTCCTGCAGTACCTCCCGGGGATCGGTGAAGTGTTCGATCACATACATGAGGCTTACGGCATCGAAACTGTTGTCCGTGAGGATGTCCGGTGGAAAGTCCCCGGGAAAGAAGCCCTGCCTTGCCGGGATGTCCAACTCCCTGCCGATCCATGCAACGGCTTCCGGTGCAGGATCTATGCCGAGGGGGGAGAAGCCTTCTTCCTTCGCGGCAGCCAGGAGGGGGCCGTAGGCGCAGCCTATGTCAAGCAGGGAGGGTTTTCCGGTACCGGTTCCCGCGGCGGGAAGGAACTTTTTTATGACAGAGATTCTGCGTCTTGCCGTTTCCTTAAGCGCAGGAAAATCTTCGAGATACGTTTTGCCGTACTGGTTTTTGTACTGTTCAAAAAAATATGCCTTTCCGTATTCGACCGGCGGAGCCTTCAAACGGCTCATGTAAATGACGCCGCAGTGCGGGCAGCATGTATAACTTCTGCCGGCAAAGCGTATCTTTTTTACCGCGGCTTCCGCGGCGCAGAGCGGACAGAGGGCCGGCGCATGAATATCCACAGACAGCGCCAAATCCGCAAGGCTTTGAGAGGGAACTTCCGCAAGTCCGTACTTTTCCGCCAGGGCCTGACAGTCCGCGGCAAGAGCGGCGGCAGCCCCGGCGCCCGCCAGGGAAGGAAGGCGGTTGATATCATTTGCGAGTGAACGCGCATAGTGTCTGACACTGGTAAAACCTGCCGCTTTGGAAAGGGCCTCATGGTAAGGCGTGGGAGATACAAGAACTACGGGCAGCCGGGCATGGAGGGCTTCAAAGGCGGTAATGCCGAAATGGGTCACCAGAAGATCGAAGGAGGCTAATTCTTCCCGGAGATTTGGAATGTTCCTTGCAGTAACAATCTCCGCATCAATACCCGACAGAGATTCTGCCGCCAGATCTCCCAGGCCCGCGGCGTCTTCGGCGCCGAAACTGACAAGGATACGGCGTCCGGCGGCATTATTCTGCGAAAAAAAGGATTCCCGGCGGCAAAGCGGCAGAGGTAAAAGGGACGGGTTCACCATATTCGGCCTGGAAACAGAGGGAAGAGCCGGCAGGATATCTATCAGGAAATCAAACCGGTCCCTGCAGGCCCCTCCCTCATCTATGCCGATGAGGGGAGCGGTTTTCCGCAGAAGAGCAAATTCATCCGGGGGAGTCCGAAACCGATCCATGATGATCATCGCAGGATCTGCAGGAATACTGTCGTGTAAACATATCCACTGCCGGGAAAATTCGCCCGTGAATGAGCGGATACGGGCAAGACAGGCGGCCGTGTCCCGTTCGCCGGGGGGAAGGCAGAGGAATGCCTCCCGTTTTTTCAAACGGAGATCACGGACAAGGTGAGCCGAACGGAGAAGGTGGCCTCCTCCCCGGCCCTGTTCAAGGGCGGGAACAGTGAGAATCGGGCCGGGCATCAGGATCTTCCCGGTTCGCTTAACACTCTTTTATATGCGGTAATAATCGCCTCTCCACGGAAACGCTCTTCCCCGGGGAGGGAGGAAAGGGCATCGTGGAGAATCCGCGCGCGTTCATAGTCGGCCTGAGTGTCTACGGTTAGCCTGATATCCGGGCCCTGCCAGTAGAGAGGGGCCGGCGGCCGGTGGATGGTAAACAGTTCCGGATGATTGTAGAGATAGGGGCATACATGCTCCCGTTCCGCAGGAAGGGAAGCCTTTGCCTCCGCACGGAGCAATGATTCCGCGTCCACCGATTCTACTCCGGCCCCGTAGGGAAGTCCTGTATAGCCTGAATAGGCCGCCCTGAGGGCTGCGGCTTCCGTATTGAGGGCGCGGGCGGCGTCGGCAAAGACAAAGGGGTTGTCTCCCGTGGCCCGGATTACGCGTTTTACACCGTAACGGCGGATTGCCATACAGTAGCGGAGCAGCACATCGTCCTTGGAGCCTGCAAAAAAAACAAAGCCGGCCTCTTCCGCGGTTTTGCCGAATTCCCGCCTGCAGTCTTCCGGTGAGGCGAGAACATGGATGCCGGCAGGAATCGTCTTGAGAGCCTCCATCACCCGGAAGAGCAGCGGTTTCCCGCCGAGGGGGAGAAGAGCCTTTCCGGGAAGCCGGCTTGAATCCAGCCGGGCCTGCAGTATTACTGCGGTCATGGACTCCATTTGCCTATCAGTGTCTGCGCGTCTGTGGAAAAACGGTAATGATTGACCGAAACCCAGCGCCGGCCTTCGGTAAAATCATGCCAGGCCTGCAGCGGATGTCCCGGATTAAGCATGAGGCAGGAGGGAAAACGGCGTATAGGCAGATGTGCATTGTCAAAGCGGAAAACCGGAGCAAGATTTTTAAGATAAAAACGCCTGTAGTATTCATCCTTAGTAACGTCATCAACCGGAATTGCCCCTTCGTAGGAAAGCTTGATGCTCTGAGTCATCCGTATTTTTTCACCCCAGAGCCAGGAACGGAAACCAAAATCCATAAGCTGCCAGTAGGGATTGTCTATTCCCCCGTCAAAGCCCCCGAGTTTGATAAAACGATCCCTGTTGTAAATACCCACCCAGTCAAAAGGAAAGAGACTTGCGCTGCCTCCCTCCGGGGGAGCGGAGCGGATAATTTGAAATTTCCCCCCGGAGTTTTCCGGAGACATGAGGGTTGGAAGCGTCTCAAAGGCCGAATTAAGCAGAACAGGCACTGTACAGATATCTTCCTTTTCGGAAAGTTTATCGGCAATGCCTCCGGCGCCGCCTCCGGAAAGCAACCGCTGATCGTTCCAGAAAACAAAAAAGTGGGAACACTTTAGTTCCAGGGCGACGAGGTTGAGTTGTTTCCCCAGGCTTACCGCTTCCTTGAAGATGATAAAACGTACAAAAGGGAAACGGGCGGAAAGATCCTCCACGTCGTAACGTCCTGCGTTTACTTCCATGGACAAGACATAATCAAAACCTGCCTTCTCCAATTCCTGAAAAAGATTCCTCCTGGACTGGCCCATGGAACGGTTGAGCAGTACCGCGGAAAGTCCCGTTGAAGACACGGATTCCATGCCGCCTACTGCAGTGTAGGCGCCGGGAATGTCATCGCTAAAAGTTGTAGGTATAGTATTCATCGCACTCCGCACAAATGCCGGGATAGTTTTTCTGTGTATGTTTAAGGTACAGATCTTCTCCCCGGGCCCAGATTGTTTCAAGGCTTTCGGAAAGGGCATTGCCCAAAACTCCTGCCCTGCCCTCTTTCAAAACCGGCAGTTTGAAAACCGACAGATCTTCCCGGCATGAGGGAACCCTGCCGTCTATCAATACCGGAAAATCCCGCATGATATGCCAGCAGCTCTGCCGCTGAACCGGCGACAGATCGGAGGCCTGTCTCTTGGGAAGGGCCCCGCAGAAATCATCATACTTCTGAATGATGATGCCTCCGTTTTTCGGAGCGCCTTCTTTCCAGGAACGGTAGAACTGTTCAATATCATCTTCGGCTCCCTGTACCCGCACTGCCTGTACCCAGGTATCCTCGGGAAACAGGGTGCGGAGACGGCGGGCAAAGGACAGGGCCTCGGCAAAACCTGGGCCCCGCGCTTCCAGGTAGCGTTCCCGGCTGAAGGCGTCCAGCGATACAATCCATGAGAGAGGGGGCATGCGTTCCTCCGGACCGCAATCGTTTTCCCGTTTTACCGCGGACGATACGGCGGCAGAGATACTGTCGGGATCGGAAGGCGACCAGCCTATACCGGAAGTTTCAATGACCAGGGAAAGGGCCGGACGGGCAAGAACCATGTCGATAAGCTCAAGGCGGCGGGGATGCAGGGCGATTTCTCCCCAGAGCGAAAGATCGATCACCGCATCCCCGGAAAACGCAATGATCTTGTCCAGAAGTGTTTCAAATGCCCCGGCTTCCATAAAGTCCCGCCGTTCCGTAACGGCTTCCCCGCCGCCGCTCCTGCCGAAATGCGGATAGGGACACAGGGGGCAGGCCTGAGGGCAGGGGCCTGAAACCTGAACCGGGAAAAAGTTCGGCAGAGTCCGCAGCAGTTCAGGCTTCTTCCCGATGAGATCCGAAATGGAGGAAGCATCCGGAATGGCTCCGCCTGAAGCTTCCGTAAAACGCTGCAGGAGAAGAAGGTTGCGCTTTGAATCCGCGGAAAAACTCAGGCGGTGGGAACGGAGATCCACGGGTGAAATTTCGGTTTCTATGTCAAAGGCGTTGATGTCCTTCCGGAGTACGGAAAACAGGATATCCCGGCCGGCAGGACCGTCGTCTTCCGCAACGATCTTTGAAAGGATTCCGGCGGTTCCCGGCGAGAGCAGTTCCGGCGCAAGACCGTAAGGCCAGCCGTCGGCATAGGAATACTCGGCTGCATAGCGTGTATGCCGGGCGGCAATAGCGCCCGCCAGTCCGGCGTCCAGGAAGGGACAGTCCGCCCAGACAAAGTAACTCAGATCGAAGCCTTCGGAAGCGCCGGCAATGGTTTCAAGCAGGCTCTTTTTTGTCCAGAACGGCGCCCTGACCGTTTCAAAACAGGGGGGCAGATCCCCGGCGGCAGGCAGAGCCGATTCGTCAAAGGCTTCCGGGAGCAGAAGAATCGTTTTTTCGGCGCCGGGGAAGGCCGCCGCACGGCTGACGGCAAGGGAAAGGGCGTTCCGGCCTGCAAATACCGGTTCCAGCGCCCGTCCGTTGAGACTTCCGCCGTATAAGACAACAAGGGCATTCATACTTTATACATATCGACAGTTTGAAGACGAGTATTTATTATTGATGTATGGACGGCAAACTCAGTGTTTCGGAACTCACCGGCCTCATCAAACAGCATCTGGAAGAAAGTTTTCCGACTCTGACGGTGGAGGGAGAAATCTCCAATTACCGGCCTTCCAGTACCGGGCATCTCTACTTTACTCTGAAGGATGAAAAGGCTGCCATTTCCTGCATGATGTTCCAGAACCAGCGGAGAAACTTGCGCTTCAAAATGGAGGACGGTATGCTGCTCCGGGTCAAGGGGCGGCTTTCGGTTTACGCCCTCCGGGGTACCTATTCGATCATCTGCGATGAGATTGAGCTGGCAGGTCAGGGAGATATCCTCGCCATGCTGGAGGATCGGAAACGCAGACTTGCGGCGGAAGGGCTCTTTGATGAGGAACGCAAGAAGCCTCTCCCCCGCTTCCCCCAAACCGTGGGAGTGGTAAGTTCTCCAACGGGGGCGGCGGTTCGGGACATCCTCAATATCCTGGGGAGACGGGCCGCGGGTGTACGGGTGATCATACTCCCCGCTCCGGTACAGGGGCCGGATGCGGGGGCGCTCATTGCCCGCAGGATCGAACAGGCAAGCCGATGGAAACTCTGCGATGTGTTAATCGTGGGCCGGGGCGGCGGTTCACTGGAAGACCTGCTTCCCTTTTCCGAAGAAGCGGTAGTCCGGGCCATCGGACGCTGTACGATCCCTGTCGTGAGTGCCGTGGGCCACGAGATTGACTGGGCCCTGAGCGATTATGCGGCGGACACGCGCGCCCCGACGCCCTCCGCGGCGGCAGAACTGGTGAGCGAAAACCGGGAGGCCGCCCTGGAGCGGATCAGGGAACTGGGAGAGAATATACGGGAAGCAATGGGGGCAAAGCTGGAGCGGGCGCGGCTTCTTATCCGGCCCTTCGGCGTCGAAGAACTTGAGGAACGGTTCATGCGTATACTGGAGCCGGCCCTGATGCGGCTGGATGACGCCAAGGAGAGCCTTATCCGCAGCGTAGAGGAGAAGACGGAAGATCTCCGCCGGAGGCTGGAACTGGCAAGTACGGCGCTGAATGCGGCAAGTCCTCTCTCCATCCTGGAACGGGGTTTTTCGGTAGTGCTGAACGAAAAAACAGGGAAACTGATCCGCAGCAGTTCCGATGCGGAAGCAGGCGATGAGCTTCATATCAGGCCGCTGGAGGGTAGTATTACTGCAATCGTAAAAAAACAGGGGGTATCTTATGGCTAAGAGTGGTGTAAAGGGCGATGCAAAAAACGGTACGCATGTTTCTGCGGCCGGCATGAAAAATTTTGAAGAACGGCTGGAACGGCTGGAAGAACTGGGAGAAACGATCCGCAAATCCGACATTCCCCTGGACGATGCATTGAAGTCCTTTGAAGAGGGAGTACGGCTGGCAAAGGATCTTGAAAAGGATCTTGAAAAGATCGAAAAGCGGATAGAGATACTGCTCAACGAAGGCGGTGCAAAGCCTTCCGATGAAGCTCCGGAGTTGGGGCTTTTTGACAGCCAAGAGTGATGAATGAACATACTGCCGTGAGTTCCGCCAGAATACAGGTACTGCCGCCCGAAGAGGTGCGTAAAATCGCTGCGGGAGAGGTAATTGACCGGCCCGCTGCATTAGTACGGGAATTCGTCGATAATGCGATTGACGCAGGCGGAACTGAAATTGAAGTCTCCATCGAAGGCGGCGGCGCCAAACGGATTGAAGTAACCGACAACGGGGAAGGCATGGACAGGGAGAATCTTGCCGCCTGCTGGCTGACCCATGCCACAAGTAAGATCCGCTCATTGAAGGATCTTGACACCGCGCTCAGCCTCGGTTTCCGGGGCGAAGCCCTGGCGGCCGCGGCGGCGGTTGCCGGACTTGAAATACTGAGCAGTACCGGCGGCCGGGAAGCATGGCAGCTCAGCATAGGGCCGGGCGGCAATATTCCTGTCATAAACCGAAGCATGAGGACAAAGGGTACCGGCGTCCGGGCCATGGGCCTTTTTGACAGTATCCCCGCCAGAAAACGCTTTTTAAAACGGGAAGGGAGTGAGGCAAATCTCTGCAAACAGGCCTTTCTGGACAAGGCCATGGCCTTTCCCGGCATTACATTCCGTTTTTATCAGGAGGGAAGGCTTGTCTGTTTTCTGCCTGAGGCAGCCTCATTGAAGGAACGTTTTGCGGCGGCCATGCTGTATGAGAGGGAAGCGGGCTTTCTCCATGAAATTGATACGGCCGGTGAAGGTTTCCGTGTCAGTGTTGTTGCGGGGGGGCCTGAACTCTACCGCAGCGACAGGCGGCTGCAGTATATCTTTGCCAACGGCAGGCGCATTCAGGACTTCAGCCTGCAACAGGCCCTGGAATACGGTTTACAGGGCTGGTTCCCCAACGGAGTCCACCCGGTTGGAGCGGTATATGTAACGGTGGAACCTCATCTTGCGGATTTTAACATACATCCTGCCAAACGGGAAGTCCGCTTCAGCAATGCCGGAATGATACATCACGCAATAACAGAAACACTGCTGAATTTTGCAAGGCACGGAAGCCTTAAAAGCAGGGAACAGGGAGAGCCGGTTTCCCTTTTTACGGTTCGTGAACGGGACGAAGAGAGTTTTTCCGCACGGCTTGCCATGGAAGCCCTGACGGAAAATCCGCCTGTTTTTGCTTCTCCGCCCGGAGACGTGCCGCACCGGAAAACCCTGCAGCCGGGGACAGGGTCTTCATGTGGGGCGGAACAGAGAGGCGGCCTTGCGGCGGAGAAAGCCCCTGTTTACCCCATAAGACTTGCCGGACGTCTGTTCGGCATATTCATTCTGGTTGAAGCCGGGGACATCCTCTACATCATCGATCAGCACGCGGCCCATGAACGCATACTATTTGACCGCTTTATGGCGGAACCCTCCCCCGCACAGGAACTGCTGGTTCCAATCCCCTTTGACACGGAAAGCGCAGAGGATGACCACTTTCTGGAATCAAAAGCGGCGGAACTGAAAAACCTCGGCATCCGCATAACAAGGGAAGACGAATCGTGGCGCATTGAAGCCCTGCCTGCAGGCTGGAGCCTTGGCGACAGAGAAACAGTACGGAAACTGAAAGAATTAAAAAACGCCGGAGAAAACACAGCCCGCCGCTGGGCCGCCACCTGTTGCTGCCACGGCGCAATAAAAGACGGCGACTGGCTGGACGACAAGACCGCCCTTGAACTGGCGGAAACGGCCCTGGCCCTCCCCGACCCTCACTGCCCCCACGGCCGCCCCGTGTGGACGGAGATAAGCCGGGAGGTTCTGCTTAAAGCAGTGAAGAGGGCGTAGCGGCCGGAGAAGTTTATCCGGTGTCTAGGGAGGCGCCGATTTATTCAACCGGGAATAAATCAGTGCTGCTTTAATACGGTATTTGCGCAATGAAATGAGCAAATACACAGGGAAACACTGATTGGTGTCATTTAATCAGCGTTTCCCTAAGGAGCAAGCTCATGAACAGAATGCTTACATTTAAAGTGAAAGAAGAGGATCGGCAGGGCTGGGGAGGCATGGCCGTAATAACGGCAGGGCAATGGCTCTGTATCCCGGCCCTTATGGTGGGGGGAATGCTGGCTGAGGGGCTGTCCCTGGCCGGCGTTGCCTTCTGCGTTGCCGCCGGCGGCCTGATACTCCTCTTTTGCGCGTGTTTTACGGGGATGCGGAGTTCCGCTTCGGGTCTGCCTTCGGTAATCATCTGTGCGGAGGGCCTGGGAGTCCGGGGCGCCCGGTGTATTCCCGCTTTGTTGATAAGCATTACCGGTATAGGCTGGTTCGGGG
>JAITLC010000042.1 GCA_031278095.1 Treponema sp. | reverse complement strand
AAGAGCATGGCGTATCCTTATCGGGGACATTGCTGTAATCGACATTCACTAAGAATGACCTTGATTTGTGGTATTATAAATTATGACAGAAAAGTTTAGATGGTTATTAAACAAGTCTAATTGGATTTTTGACCTTTGCGGATAAAATATTAACAAAAAAATAAAAGTAAAAACTGCGCATAACAGGACTGTTAGTGCTTCGGGCCTAAAGGTCCTTGGGGTTCCGGTTGCCAGGTCATTCCGTTACGCTCCGTTCCCACTTTCATATTGTCGTGCAAGCGGCATCCTTGTTCCACTCGCATTTTACCGGCCTTTGTCGTGCCTCCTGCGGAAGTAATGCTTCGTATTGGAGGTTCATTATGCCGTAGTTTCTTACAGATATACGATTTTTTTTCCTTTGATCGATTCGTTTCCTGCGCGTACGATTTCTACTGCCATCATGCCGTCAATACCGGAAACTTCCGGATCCTTGCCTTCCCGAATTGCACTGATAAAACTCATGTCTTCTTCCACATAGGCTTCGTGAAAGAGGTTTGTCCAGCTTTTTACCGTGTCGCCCCGGAAGGTTTTTTCTTTTGAGTAGAGGAGGGCGCTTGAACCCTGGAGGCCCCCGATGCGTATGGAGCCGCAGGTTCCCAGTATGTCTACCTGGGCATCGTAGCCGTACTGCACTCCCTGGGCGCCGTCTATGTTCCCCAGCATGCCGTTCTCCATCGTTACATTCATCAGTACCGTATCATAAAAATCGGGGTATCGGGAACGGGCAGCATCACTGCGGAAATTTCCCGCGATGGCGTAAAGGCTTGCCGCTTCACTTCCCGTGAACCAGCGGAGGGTGTCTATGTCGTGGCTGTTCACCTCCGCAAGAGGACCGTTGCTTTTAGCGATGTCGTACATCCACTCCCGAGGGATGCTTGGTCCCCGTGTCTGGGATTTGACGCTTACCACTTCTCCGATGCTGCCTGAATCAACCATCTCCTTCGCCCTGCGGAAGTTTGCGTCAAAGCGCCGCATAAAGCCGATCTGCAGGATCGCTCCTGCATCCGCGGCGGCGCCGATCATGGACTGACATTCTTCCCTGTTCATTGCCATGGGTTTTTCGCAGAAAATGTGCTTCTTTGCCTCCGCCGCGGCGGTAACAATGTCTCTGTGGAATTTGGTGGGAGTCGCCACGATTACGGCGTCCGCACCGCTTTTCTGCAGGGCTTCCCGGTAGTCCGTGTAAACCCGGCTTACCCCTAATTCATCCGCCGCCTTCCGGGCACTTTCCTCAAATATATCGCTAACGGCAACGATCCTGGACCCCGGTATTCTGGAACTGTAGTTGCGGGCATGGATCATGCCGGCTCTTCCGGCGCCGATTAAACATAAGCCGATAGTTTCTTTCATCGTTCTCTATTCCCCTTCATACAGGCTGCTCTGGATTTTTAGTGTTTTTAAGTATCTTTCCACAATGATTCTATAGATTTCGTGTACCGCAGGATTACTGCGGATACATTTTCTTTCCCGGATCGTCTTGAGTACCGGTTCCCTGGGATCTTTGAACAGTCCGGATCCGCAGCCTGCGATGACGGCGCTTCCCACGAGGGCGGTATCTCCTACGACGAAGCCTGCCGTATCCAGTCCCAGTACATCGGACTTGATCGTGTTAAAGAAATCAGACTTGGCTCCGCCGCCTATGGAGGAGAGGCGGGTATACTTGCTGCCGGGGTAGAGATCCTTCAACACGGAAAGGTAGAAAGAATACTCATAGGCGATGCCTTCCATCACCGCACGGAAAAGATGGGCGCGGCCATGTTTCAGATCGAGGCCGGAAAAACTCCCTTTAAGATTCGGCATGGCGGGAAGCACCCTCCCTGCAAAGTGGGGGATAAAGATGAGCCCTTCGCTGCCCGGCGCCACCCTTGCCGCCTCTTCTTCAAGTTCCCCGTAGGAGGCGGGAGGATTTCCACTGAAGTTATCACGGAACCAGCGGATCGTAAGTCCCCCGCCGTTGATGTAGGCCAGGGGATACCATTTGCCGTCTTCGGGTGAACGCATCATGGTCATGGTTTCGTGGGCGGTATCGGGAACGTATGAATCCGCCAGGGCGCAGAGTACCGATGCGGTTCCCGCCACATCAAGAATGCTGTCTTTTTCAAAGAGCCCGGCTCCGAAGACAGAGGCCGCGGTATCCCCGGCCCCTGCAGTCACGGGAATGCCCGGTACCAATCCTGTTGCCGCCGCAAAGTCTGCAGTAGTTCTGCCAACAATTTCAAAAGGGCTTACAATCCGCGCCATCTTTTCTTTTGGTATGCCGAAAGTGTCAAGAAGTTCATTGCTCCAGGTTTTACGGAGATTGTCCGCAAAGCCGGAAAAATGACAATGGGTATAATCGAATGTTGCATGTTCCGCATCAAGGCCGCAGATCTTTCCAACAACATAGCCGTGGGGGAGAACGAATTTGGCAATTTTTTTGAAGGCCTCAGGCTCCTCTTCCTTCCAGCGGAGGATCTTTGGGCCGTGGGTAAAACTTACAGGTCCTCCGCTTATCTGCATTATCCGTTTTCCCGCCCGGCTTCGCATGGTCTCCACCTGTTTTTTGCAGCGGGTATCAAGCCATGAGTCGTAATAGGTGGCCGCCTCACCTTCGGCGTCAATACCCATGATTCCCGCCATCTGGGAATCAAGACCGAGGGCGGCAACATCGCCGCCCTTTACCCGGGCCTTTTCCAGCAGTTCCCGAATCACCCGAATAACCGAGCCGTAAATGTCATCGGCTTCCTGCCACACTGTTCCTGTTTCCCTCCGGATGAGGCGTGAGGCTTCAAATGCCTCCGCCAGGGGGATCATTTCCGGATTGAAAAGGCCGGCCTTTGTTCCCTGGGTACCAATATCAATACCAATCAGTAAATCCTCCATGAAACATATCCTTTGAGGCTGTTCCAAGATCTCAAATTTTGGAACAGGCTCCTTTATAGTACCTGGGTTTGAAATCCGTAGACTTTGGCAAGTTGCAGGAGTTCGTGGGTAATATCGTCCTGTATGATGATTGCGTGGTGGCTTGAGAGTTCTTCCATGACCTTGTGCCCGGATCTGTTGCGGTAACGGAGCAATGCGCCGTTACGGGTATCGGAACCGGGATACTGAACATAGTCTTCGATCTCCGCCTCGATGATGGTGAGCATCTTCATGTCCGAGCGGAGCTTCGCCATGGTAGCAGGCCCCTTCGCCATCCTGCAGTCGATAACTACCGCGTCATCGTTGACGATGGCCAGTACCTTGGGACGGAGCACCCAGTCCGTGCAGAAACTCTGCGGAACTTCACCGAAGTAGCCGCAGTGTACTCCCAGTGCATGGTTGCCGGGATCCTCAATGTCGGGAAATTTGTCAATCCGTTCGTGCTTGAGGGCCGCCATGCCCACGAGGAAGGGGTAGATATTGGTCATCATCAGGGGACGGTGCAGGCCGGAATAGAGAATGAATTTGCTGATCAGGGTGACGGTGTCCCCTTCGCAGGCCCAGATGATGTGATCCTTTTCAAAAATCCAGTTCCAGGCAAGACAGGGGGTGGTACCGGAATGGAAACTTTCGTTGAGACAGTTTGCCCCCACTCCGTACACATTTCCTACTTCGTCTATGGTTTCCCGTATGGAGATGTAGATCTTTACCGCCTTGAGAATATTGGACATGGGGAGATCCTCTGCGGGTACAGCCCATTTCTTCCAGAGTTCCGCGGCCCTTTCATCAGGAATACCGCGGACTCTTTCGTTTACCCCTTTCCAACTCCTGTAGACAAGCTTTACGCCAAAGGCCTTTTCAATCGCTTCGCTTGATTCCTTTTCCCACCAGTAGAAACGCTTGAAGATATAGGCCTGCATACCCTCACCGGGATCGTCCTGGAACATGAGGAAGTTTACGCCGTCTGTCATAAGCTTCTTTGAGGCAATGGCCCTGAATACAACCTTTGCAAGATCGGTGTTATAGGGAGTAAAGACATTGAGACCCGCCTGAATACGGAGCCAGCTTACAATTTCCCAGTCCCACATCTCCACCGTCCCGAAGGAAGAAGTAAGGACAATGACGGGCAGCCTGATCGTTTTTAGAATTTCCCTGTACGAAAAAATCGCCCCAATCATCTGGGGGAAGAGAACCGCGTCAACCTCAGCCTGATTGATGCCTTTGAGCGTTTCTGCGGAGAGGGATTTTTCAGGAAGAAACTCCGCCTCTTCTCCGTAATATTTTCTCAGAGCTTCAAGCTGTCCGGCCCGTTCACCGTTTTCCCGTTCGTTGGCTTCAGTAAAATAGATTGGTAAACATCGTGTCTTCATACCCTGACCTCTTGAAAAAGAATATCTTTATTATACTCCATCAGCATGTCGCTGTAGTAGCGCTCTTCGATCTGTTCCTCTCCAATACCCAAAGATTTAAGGAGGGAAAGCAGTCGTTTTCTGCCTGATTCAATGATTTTCCGGTTTTCACCGTCGGCAATGATCTCCAGTTCAATGAACCAGCCGAGCCCCTCTACCTTGCAAAGTTCCGCCGTAACAGGAATTTCCCGGGTGGATGTACCGGGAAAACGAAAGGCCCAGCCTTCCTTACGCTTTTTAATGCCTGGCGTAAATCCAAGACGGCGGAGCAATTCCTCAAAGGCTTCGACATTATCAATCAAAAATTCCCGTTCATCGTTAATTTCTATACCGTTTTCCAGCCTTTTGGCCTTATAGGTGACTATGAGTCGTTCATCTTTTGAAATTCCGTCCTCGATTTCCCGGTCTTTCCTGATTCTAAGCTCATTGAGGAGTCTTTCACCCGGGGAAACCCAGTATGAATCTTCTTTTTTATATGCCCTTTCAAAGATTCCACTCGAAAAAAGAATTTTCTTGAGGCCTTCAGCATCATGGACATGGGCTTTTAACTCGATTTCGGTTGCCATACATACTCCTTTGTCTAAAAATGGCCTTTTTTAGACCCTATGGTAGTTTCTTACAATAATCTATTACTTTCAAGTGTAATTTGCTTGCATATTTCGCGGCTTTAAGTCTTAATAATAGGTATGCTTATTCCAAAACCCGGTTGGTTTCGGAATAGGCTCAATTTAAGGAAGCTTGACAAGCAAGCTTGTCTTTCCAAAAATTGAAGTTTTGAACAACTTTAGGCGTAAGTCAAGTATATTATGAACGAGGGAAAAATGCCGATAAATAGCTATGATCTATCGACGAGGCGCAAACTTTCTGCTCCCGTTGATCTTGTCCCTCATGGCCGTGTTATCGGTACGAGTACCGGCAGAGGAGGCAGTTCACGTGGTGGTAAAAGGGGAAACTATTTACTCTATAGCCCGATCCTTCAAGGTGAGTCCGGAGGAATTGATGTCGTTTAACGGTATCACCGATCCCGCCCGGCTGCAGATAGGCAGCCGGTTAAAGATTCCCGGAGAGGTTCTGGTACAGAAACCTGTTCCTGCAAACACTCAGAAACTTACCGAGTACCGGGCGCAGAAGAATGATACCCTTTACAGTATTGCCAGGCAGAACGGAGTAAGCCTTGAAACCTTGAGGTCTGTTAACGGCTTCTCCGAAGCCTATGTACTCAAAGTAGGCGACCGCGTAAAGATACCCCAGAATTCTTCTGTCAGGACTGTGTCCGGCGGGGGGACTCAAAGCAGTCAAAATGCCCAGACTGCCGCCGCATCATCCTCTTCCTCTGCGCCGCGCAGTACCAGTGCTGTAAAAAACATCGATTCTTCACTGCGCTGGCCCGTAAGCCCCAAAGAGCTTTCCTATATGACGGGAAAACTTTCGGGAGTCTCCGTAACAGGGGAACGATCCGAGCCGGTTAAGAGTCTAAGCGGAGGAACCGTAGTTTCCGCAGGCCCTTATCGTGGTTTCGGCAGAGTAGTGATTATACAGGCAAACGGAGGCTATCTCTATGTCTATGGCGGATGTGAGAGCCTCTCGGTGAAGGAGGGCGACCGGGTTGGGCCCGGTATGGAGTTGGGCAAATTGGGAATCGACGCGGTGTCGAACAAGCCCGAACTGTTCTTCATGGTGTACAAAAATAACGCCCCTATTGATCCTGCCAAGGCTCCCAGAGCCTAGTATGAAGGGGGAACCATGCAACGCATTATCGATTCTGAAAACAGACCCGAGAAAGCCAGGAGCAGGAATGTTCCACGTCTTAAAAATACCAAGAGTACTAAAAAGCTCAAGACTGTAAAAGAAACAGATCCTCTGGCGCTTTATTTCAAACAGATCTCGAAATTTCCTCTGCTTTCGGTGCAGGATGAACAGGAGATCGGCGAAAAGATAGTAAAACTGCGGAACGAAATCCGGGAACTTGAGGAATCGGACAAAAAAGAAACGGACGAGGCAGGCCACAAGAAAAAAAAAGCCGGGCTGGACGCGCTTTTGCTCTCCCATAAAAACCGGATGATCAATTCCAATCTGCGTCTCGTGGTTTCCATTGCAAAGAATTACCAGCACCGGGGGCTTTCGCTTCTCGATCTGATTGATGAAGGCAATATCGGCCTCATAGAAGCGGTGGAACGTTTTGATTATACACGGGGTTGCAGATTTTCTACCTACGGCACATGGTGGATCAGGCAGGCGATTATCAAGAGTATTGCCGACAAGGGCAGGGTGATCCGCATCCCCATTCACATGCTTAACACAATCAAGAAATGCTACTTTGTGGCAAAGCAGCTTACCCAGGATCTGGGCCGTGACCCAAGCGATGAAGAGTTGTCCGAATACCTGGGCCTTCCGCTTTCCAAGGTGAAGGAAATAGTGAAGCTTTCCCAGGAAACGACGAGTCTTGATACCATTGTCGATGACGGAAACCTTACCCGTCTTGCGGATCTCATTAAGGATGAGAGCATGGAGGATCCTTTTGAGATGGTGTTTTCCATGACACTGCAGGAAACCATGGAAGGCATTCTCTCCCATCTTTCGGAGAGGGAGATGAAGATCATCCAGCTCCGTTTTGGCCTTGCCGGGGAAGGGCCCCTTACCCTGGAAGAGACGGGGAAACTTCTGGGCATTACACGGGAAAGGGTCAGACAGATTCAGGAAAAGGCAACCTTCAAACTTCGCACCCTCAAAGAACTCACCGAACTCAGGGCTGAAGGCTAGTATCTTATTGCGCTTCGCGCATAAAATCCTGAAAAATCGCCGATTAGGTGATTTTTTATCTGCAAACTGCGTAAGGAACCCGATAATCCGCTTACTTTACGGATAGAACAGATAACCGTTTGTAATCCGGGCGGCAAGGCGGTATTCGCTCGGATTCCGCCCGTATTGATTTTTGAATACTTTATAGAAATAGCTTTCGTTTTCCATCCCGATTCTGGACATGATCTCGCGGTTGGAAAGTTTGGAATTGCGCAGCCATTCGGCGGCTTTTTCCATGCGCAGGGTGTTAATGTACTCAGGGATGGACTTTTGCATGTTTTCGTTGAAAATGCGGCTCAGGGTGGAGGGGGTGATCTTGAGCATGGA
>JAITLC010000003.1 GCA_031278095.1 Treponema sp. | reverse complement strand
GTGTTCCCCAAAACGGAAGTCCAACTCTGTATCGTCCACATGGTTCGCAGCTCGGTACGGTTCGTCCCGTACAAAGACCGGAAGGCGGTAACGGCGGGCTTGAAAAAGATATATCTTTCGCCGTCAGCCGAATTAGCCTCCGTTGCCCTTGAGGAGTTTGCTGAAGTATGGGATACCACATACCCGATGATTTCAAAATCCTGGCGCAGCCGGTGGAATGAGATTATTCCGTTTTTCAAGTTCGCTCCTGAAATCAGGAAAGCGGTATATACGACTAACGCGTGGGAAACGAAGTTTCCCCTGAGTCGGTCAATTACACGATTCAAAAAATCATCAAACACCGCCAGTCATTTCCGAATGATGAAGCGGCTATGAAATTGATTTTCACGGGCTTGAAAAACATTTCCAAAAAATGGACAATGCCGATACGGGATCGGGGGGCAGCCCTCAATCAATTCGCAATCATTTACGGGGAAGAGAGAGTCCCCCTATGATGTATCGTTTACACAAAATTTGTTACAAGTTCGGCCTGTATGCGCTTCGGGGCCTGACGGCCCCTCGGCCCCCGCAATGGCTAGGTCATTCCGCTGCGCTCCATTCCCACGCCATTGCTCCGGCACAGTTTGTTGGCCCTGGTCTTTGCTTCGCAAAGCCCTTATCCGGGCCGCCAAACCCCTTGATGCTGCACAGCGGCTTCGATACAGCCGGAACGATTGACGTCCTCTGCATGGACAAGAGAAGGGTATAACACTTCCCATGCATGGTTGCCCGCGCCGATAAAGCCAATTCTGACTTCTTTCATACGATAAATCTCCTCTTAGCTTGAAATTTTAATTCCCTGATTCTATCAAGGTAGTACACATAATTTTCAAGCATTGTCCCGGGAGTTATTAAATGATCCGGCATCAATAGATAACCGTCCTGGGCAACCAGATCAAGATGGCGGTTAATTTCGGCGTCTATATCCTCTTTCGTTTTTTCAAGCACCATTTTGTTAAACCCCCCTATCAGCCTCAATTCTTTTCCGTATTCTTTACGGATCCGTTCCGGACTTTCCTCCCAAACACCCACCTCAATGGGAAGCAGCATGTTTACACCGGCGTCCATAAAGGGCCCGATAAGAGCGTCCGCATTGCCGTCGGTATCTACGCACATATACGGAATCCCGTGCCTGTCCAGCGCGTCCCGCATCTTTCGGTAACCCGGAGCAACAAGCCGCTTAAAAATGTCCGGCGATAAAAGAGGTCCGCAGCGTCCTGAAATGTCTTCCCAGACAAGGCAGGCATCGGGTACCGGCATCCCCGATTTAACCGCTTCGTCAAGAAACCAGCAGCTAAGTTCCGCCATGGTATTAACAATATCCGCAAAACAATCCGGATCGTCGTAAGCCAGATAACACATATTCTCAACGCCCATCCAGTCCCGAATCCAGCCCATTCCGGAACTGATTGTAATTGCATTGGCGCAGGAATTTTCGCCCCTAAACCAGCCCGTGTAATCAGCGGGAATACGATTGGGATCGGGCAGAAAACGCTTTTTAAAATCGGGCCAGTTTTTGTTTTTTATGAGAGAAACCGGATTTTCCTGCGGCGCAATCGCCGTCAACTTCATCGGCCTCCGGGACGACGAAATCGCTGCAGAACGACTGTCCCGAAATGCCTGATATACTCGATAAGGTATGTTCTTTTATGAAAGAAGAAGACGCCGGGAATTTCATGTTCAGGGGAGTTCATGTCCGTAATTTACCTGTCCCCTGCGGCCCAATGATTTCTGTTTGATACGGACGAAACGCAGAAAATGAGGGAATGGCTTGAGAAGCAGATGGGGTTGCCGTCAGTTCGGCTGGCCGTACCTGACGCCGGCTTGGTCAAAGGAAACAGTAGACTTGTTTAACAACCCGGCCGGCTGCTAAACAAGCCGTTTTAAGCGCTTGTTGTTGAGAAACTTCAGTTTCCGAACAACTCCATTATCCCGCATCCTCAAGCAGATTCTTCATAATGTACTCCCGCCGCTCGGGGGTGTTTTTGCCCATGTAGAAGGTAAGCACCTGGGGTACCGCCTTGAGGGTATTCACCGACACCGGCACAAGGCGCATGTCTTCCCCGATGAACTGTCCAAACTCCTTGGGGCTAATCTCCCCCAGGCCCTTAAAGCGGGTTATCTCGCTTCCCGTCCCCAGTGCGGCGGAGGCTTCGTCCCGTTCCCTTTCGCTGTAGCAGTAACGGGTTTCCTTCTTTGTCCTCACCCGGAAAATGGGGGTCTCAAGAATATAGATGCGCCCGGCGGTAACCAGTTCCTCAAAGTATGTCAGAAAGAATGTCAGAAGGAGGTTGCGGATATGGAAGCCGTCAAAGTCCGCATCGGTGGCGATAACGATTCTGGCATAGCGCAGGCCCTCTACATCATTCTCTATGCCCAGAGCCATCATCATGTTGTAGAGTTCTTCGTTCTTGTAGATGGCAGCCCGTTTCTTGCCGTATACATTCTCCACCTTGCCGCGGAGGCTGAATATAGCCTGGCTCATCACATCCCGGCTTGAGACCATGGAACCTGTGGCGCTGTCCCCTTCGGTGAGGAAGATTGTGGAATTCTCCCCGTCCTTGCCGTCTTCCAGATGGTGTTTGCAGTCCTTGAGCTTGGGGATCTTGAGGGCGATCTTTTTTGCGGCTTCCCGCGCCTCTTTCTTGACGGCGTTGAGTTCCGTCCTGAGATTCTCGTTGGCAACGATCTTCTGCTCAAGCTTTTTCCCCGCGTCCTGATTCTTGTGGAGCCAGTCCTCCACCGCTGCCCTTGTCTCCTGAACAATCCAGGCCCGGATATCGCTGTTCCCCAGCTTGTTCTTCGTCTGGCTTTCAAAGACGGGATTCTTCAGTTTGATGGAGATCGCTGCAATAGTACCTTCCCGAATATCCTCGCTCTTGTAGTCCTTCTTGAAGTAGTCCTGAATGCCCTTGAGGAAACCTTCCTTGAAGGCGGAAAGGTGGGAACCACCGTCACTGGTAAACTGTCCGTTTACAAAAGAGAAGTACTCTTCCCCGTAGTTATTGGTATGGGTAAAGGCAAACTCCAGGCGTTCGCCCTTGTAATAACCCAGGGGGTAGAGGTGATCCTCCCCGGTTTCTTCGGTAAGAAGATCGTAGAGTCCCCGTTTGGAAACATACTGTTTACCATTGAAGGCAAGGCAGAGTCCCGAATTAAGATAGGCATAGTTGCGTATCCGTTTCTCCAGGAATTCCAGGTTGAATTCGTAGTCTCCAAAAATATCATGATCCGGGGTAAACTCAACATAGGTGCCGTCTTTCTGTACCGGGCCCTTGCCGGCAGAGAGTTTTCCCTTGCGGTTTGACTTCAACTCTCCCCGTTCAAAGACCGCTTCGGCAAATTCCCCGCTGCGGACGCTTACTACCCGGAAATGGCTGGAGAGGGCGTTTACCGCCTTGGTTCCCACACCGTTGAGGCCCACGGAAAACTGGAACACATCGTCGTTGTACTTGGCCCCGGTATTGATGACGGAAACCGCCTCCACAAGTTTGCCCAGGGGTATGCCCCGTCCATAGTCCCGAATTCTGGCGCTTCCATCCTTGATCTGCAGTTCGATAAGTTTACCGTTACCCATGATGAACTCGTCTACCGAGTTGTCGATCACTTCCTTGACCAGCACATATATGCCGTCGTCGGGATTGGAGCCGTCACCCAGGCGGCCTATGTACATCCCTGTGCGGAGTCTGATGTGTTCCAGAGAGGAGAGTGTTTTGATTTTTGACTCGTCGTAAACTCCGGCCTGGACGTTTGCCGCAGGATGCGAAGTTTTTGCCGGAACATCCTGTTTTACGGAAACAGGTTTTTCCGTTCCGGCTGTCTTCTTTGAGGCCGCGGCGGCATTAGGTTTTACCGCGGCTTTTGCTGAGGCAACCTTGCGGGCCGCAGGCATTTCTTTTTTTTCTGCCATATTTCTCCCAAAATCTCTGTCCCGGTTTTGGACAAGCTCATGTATTTTTTCTCTCCACAAGCGGGATGAGTTCACCGATCCGCTTTTCCGCCGTTCCGATTCTGCCTTCAAAGTCTTCGATTGCCTTATTATACTCCTCAATACGGTTTTTGCGGTCTTCAATGGCCCGTTTAAGGCTGGCAATCTCCGCCTTCTTCTCGTCAATTTCAATAGAAGCCCTGAGGGATTCTATGTTTCCGTCCAGTTCACGGATTATCCCTTCCTGCAGCCGGATCTTTTCAAGAGGCTCTCCGGCAGACGTACTTTTTCCGGCAAAGTACCTGGCGCAGTTTTTATAGAGCTCTGTGAGTTCCTGCTTCCGGCCCTCGATATGTTTTTCAAGGCCCGCAATATGCCTTACCGGGCCGCCGCTTTCTCCAAGAATGACCTGCAGACTATGCCGTTCGCCCCGGAGCCTTTCAGCCTCTTCGTCCAGAACGGTGATGCGCTTCTTCAGGCTGTCCAATTCCTCCGGAATGCCTGCCGTTTCTCCATCCGCTGCCTCTCCCGGAACGGCGGCATACGCCTCTCCCATTGCCGCGAAGAGCCTGTCCAGACGTTCCTGACTTTTACGTATACGCAGTTGGAACAGCAGGGCCTGCGCATTCCTGCCTATCCAGACAAAGATATTGGAACGGCTCCCCTCAGTATCCTGAATTTTTGCTTTGAAGGCTTCAATCTTTTCTTCCAGAAGCCGCGCTTCTTCGTTCTTTTCCTCCATGCGGGGACTGCTGCGGACAAGCCTTCCCAAACGGCAGAGCATCTCGTCCTGTTTAACATTCAGATCCCGCTTTTCCGCCTCCAGGCTGCGGATATCCTCATCGAGCGTCTTGATACGGTCTGCTTCCGCCTCTATGGAGCTAATCCGGGCGGCGTTTTCCTTCAAATCTTCCTGCAGGCGCCGGTATTCGAGACGGAATTCTTCTTCTTTGGGCTCCGCCGCCTCCGCCGCCCCTTCCAGGATACTTCTGCCGAAATTTTCGAGAAGGAGATCCAGGGTATGAAGGCCGTCCCGCCTTTTTGCCTCGTACTCTCCGATGATTTTTCTACGTTCATCCATAATTTTACTATACGTCAAAGATAATTTCCTTGACAATCCTGCCATAGCGCTTCACTATGGTAACTGCCATCAATATTATCCCCTCATGAGGAGTCCATAATGTCTTATAGTTCTGACAACGTAAGGAATGTATCCATTGCCGGTCATGGAGGTACCGGTAAAACCACGCTTTTTGAACACCTTCTCTTTGCCGGAGGGGTCATCGCCAGGCCTGAGACCGTAGATTCGGGAAAAACGGTCTCCGATTCGACTCCCGAAGAAATTGACCGGAAGATCTCCATACATGCGTCCCTGGGCTATGTGGAGCGAAAGAACCGGAAGATAAATATTTTTGATACCCCCGGATCATCGGATTTTACCGGAGATGTAATCCTTACGTTCCGGGCGGCTGAATTTGTCCTCCTCACCGTGGACGGCCGTTCCGGCGTGCAGATTGAAACTATCAAGCTCTGGCGTAACCTGGAGGCGCGTAAGAAATCCCGCGGGGTCTTTGTAACCAGGATGGACGCCGATCAGGCTGATTTTGCCAGGTCACTGGCCGATATAAAGGAAAAATTCAATGTAGATCCGGTACCGTTAACGATTCCCATGGGTAGAGGCTCTTCCTACAAGGGCGTCATAGATGTATTGAATGAAAAGGCCTACCTCGTTCAGGGGGAAACGGCTCTTGAAAAGGAAACGGAGATTCCCGCGGAATTCAGGGAAGAGGTTGCCGCGGTACGGGAAAGGCTCATCGAAGCGGCTGCGGAAGGGGATGACAGTTTAACCGATAAATACCTGGAACAGGGTTCCCTTTCCCCGGAAGAGATGCACAAGGGGCTTATCGAGGCCCTGGCGGATCATAAATTCGTGCCTGCCTTTGCAGGGATACCGCCGAAAAATTCGGGACTCGTCCCCTTCCTGGAATTTCTTGCCGATGTAAGTCCCGCTCCGGGTACAGCCAAAGACATCGCCAAAGACGGGGAAGGCAAGGAGTACGAGATTCCCATCGATCCTGCAAAGCCCCTCTCCGCCCTGGTAATCAAGACCACCTTTGACCAGTTCAGCGGAAAACTCTCCTGGGTCAAGATAATTACCGGTAAACTTGCCGCGGATTGTGAAATTTTCAATGTGACGGAAAACAAGAAGGAACGGGTCGGCAAGCTCTACATCTGCCAGGGGAAGAAACTGGAAGAGACAAACGAATTATATGCGGGGGATGTGGGGATCGTCACAAAGTCCTCCACCCTCAGAACCAATGACACGATCAGCGCCGGGGACAGCGGACTCCAGTTCCTCCATCTCCGTCTGCCTGAACCGGTTCACTCGGTGGCGGTGAATGCAACGGCAAAGAAGGATGAAGACAAGCTCGGCGAAGCCCTGATCCGGGCAACGGAAGAGGATAAGACTTTCCGTTACGAATTCAATGTGGAAACCAAGGAAACGGTTATCTCCGGCATGGGAGAGTTGCAGATAGGGATCATCCTGGACAAAATCAAACAGAACCAGAAGGTTGAGGTTGAAACACATATTCCCCGTGTAGCCTACCGGGAGACGATCAACAAAAAGGCTTCCGCGGAATACACTCATAAAAAACAGACCGGCGGTCATGGTCAATACGGAAAGGTGGTGCTGGATATTGGCCCTCTGCCCAGGGGCAGCGGCTACAAATTTGAAAACAAGATCTTCGGCGGCGCCGTTCCCAAAAACTATATTCCCGGTGTGGAAAAGGGTATTGCCGAAGGCATGGCCCACGGCACCATGGCCCAGTATCCGGTAGTGGATGTGGAAGTAGCTATCGTGGACGGAAAGTACCATCCGGTGGATTCTTCGGAACTGTCCTTCAAGCTGGCTGCCCGCAACGCCTTCCGGGAGGCCATGAAACAGGCCAGCCCCACCCTTCTGGAACCGGTCATGAACCTGACGGTGTTTGTGGAGGAGAAGTATTTGGGAGACGTAATGAGCGACCTTTCCGGCAAGCGGGGAAAGATCCTCGGACAGGACAGCGTAGGCGGCATCGCCGATATCCGGGCGCAGGTACCCCAGGCGGAACTGTTACGCTATTCGATAGATCTCCGTTCCATAACCAGCGGTACAGGCTCCTTCAGCGTGGAATTTGACCACTATGCGCCAATCTCCGGCCGCATTGCAGAAGACGTGATCAAGGCTGCCGAAGCCTTCCGGGTAGAAGAGGAAGAGTAGCAGCGCCGCATCATCGTTCCTTCTCTATTTCCGCAGCGAAACGCTTTTCAAGGGTCAGGTATTTCATCCTCTGCTGGACGCATTTGTAGGCCGGCCGGATGATTCTGCTTCCCGAAACGATCTCTTCCAGGCGGTGGGCGCACCAGCCCGCCACCCGGCTTATGGCAAAGAGGGGGGTATAGAGTTCCTGCGGTATGCCCAGCATCTTGTATACAAAACCTGAATAAAAATCCACATTGGCGCAGATATCTTTGCTGTAGCCTTTTACGACAGTAAAAGCTTCGGGCGTAAGTTTTTCCACGAGCTTGTAAAGTTTAAATTCGTCACTGAAATTTTTCTGCGCCGCCAGAAGGTCTGCCTTGGCCTTGATCAGTATGGCCCGGGGGTCGCTTTTTGTGTAGACCGCATGACCCTGACCATAGAGCAGGCCCGTCCTGTCATAGGCTTCTCCCCGGAGAATCTTTACAAGATAGGCCAGTACTTCTTCTTCGTCATCCCAGCGCTTTATGTTCTTCATGATATCGTCCATCATTCCCATTACCTTGATGTTTGCGCCCCCGTGCTTGAAGCCCTTGAGGGAACCGATTCCTGCGGAAATGGCGGAATAGGTATCCGTGTCGGCGGAGGAGACAAGGTGCACGGCAAAAGTAGAATTGTTACCGCCCCCGTGTTCGGCATGGAGGATGAGGGCCAGGTCGAGGAGTTCCGCTTCGAGCCGGCTGTAGTGCTGATCCGGCCTGATGAGGGACAGCAGTGTTTCTGCGCTCTGGCAACTTGATGCAGGCAGATGAATGATGAGGCTTTCGTGATCATAGTAATGCTTCTTCGCCATATAGGAATATGCCACGATGGTGGGAAAACGGGCGATAAGTTCAATACACTGACGGAGCACATTTTCCGGATTCCGGTTCTCCGGATCATCATCGTAGGAGTAAAGGGTAAGAACCGAACGGGCAAGCTTGTTCATGATATCCTGCGAGGGCGCCTTCATGATGGAATCTTCGGCGAAGTTTTTGGGAAGCACCCGTTTGGTTCCCATGAGTGTATTGAAGCGGGCCAGTTCTGTCTTGCCGGGAAGATACCCAAAGAGAAGGAGGTATACGGTTTCTTCAAAGCCGAAGCGGTTCTCCTGTTCGGCGCCCCGCACCAGATCCTCTACATCAATACCCCGGTAGTAAAGCCTGCCGGGAACAGAGACCTTTTCACCTTCACTGATCATGTAACCGTGAACTTCTCCAATCCTGGTAAGACCAACCAGCACGCCTGTACCGTCAGCGTTACGGAGCCCTCGTTTTACATTGAACCTGTCGTAGAGTTCAGGATCGATGTAATCATTTCCTGCAAGATCACTCACATATTGTCCGGTAAGGCTCATGCTCATCCTCCAGTCTATTTTTTTTCATCTTCTTCCCGAATCTCAACCCGGCGTATCTTCCCGGAAATTGTTTTTGGCAGCTCATTGGCAAATTCTATTATCCGGGGATACTTATAGGGAGCGGTTACCTTCTTTACGTGATTCTGCAGTTCCACCTTGAGTTCCTCCGAAGGAACCCAGTCCTTGGCAAGAACGATGGTGGCCTTGACTACCGTTCCCCGGTCAGGATCCGGCACGCCGGTAATGGCGCATTCCAGCACGGAGGGGTGTTCATGAAGGGCGCTCTCCACCTCGAAGGGGCCGATGCGGTAACCGGAACTCTTGATGACATCATCCGAGCGGCCCACAAACCAGAAATAGCCGTCCTCGTCCCGCCAGGCCATGTCACCCGTATAGTAAATGTCATCGTGCCAGACGCTGGCGGTAAGGCTGTCATCCCGGTAGTAGCCGCCGAACATTCCGGGCGGTTTCCGCCGTCCGGTACGGACTACGATCTGCCCCACTTCGCCCATATCGCAACTGCCGCCGTCTTCCCGGATCAGATCCAGGTCATAGCCCGGCGAAGGCCTCCCCATGGAACCGGGTTTTGGTTCAAGCCAGGGGTAGGTACAAACAGTAACGGTAAGTTCCGTCTGGCCGTAACATTCCCGAAGCTTGAGCCCCGTAGCAGCCCTGAACTGTTCGTAGATCTCCGGATTGAGAGGCTCCCCTGCCACGGCGCAGTTACGGAGAGAAGAGAAATCGTATCTGGAAAGATCTTCTTTAATAAAAAACCGGTATATAGTCGGAGGCGCGCAGAACGTAGTTACCTTGCGTCTACACACAACCTTCAGCATCTCTGCGGGTACAAAACGGTCGTAATCGTAGACAAAAACCGCAGAGCCGCAGATCCACTGCCCGTATATCTTTCCCCAGGCCGCTTTGGCCCAGCCTGTATCCGCAACGGTAAGATGGAGGCCGCCGGGAACTACCCGCTGCCAGTACCACGCAGTAAGTATGTGACCCAGAGGATAGGCAAAGTCATGGCGCACCATCTTCGGCATGCCGGTAGTGCCGGAAGTAAAATAGAGCAGCATGATGTCATCATTGGTGTTGAGTGCGGAAGGTCTCTTCAATTCGGTAGAAGCAGTATCCATGGCGCCTTTAAAATCAATCCAGGAGGAAATTGAACTGCCGCCGAAAGAATCCCGGACAATGTCTGCCGGTCTTGCGGCCCCGGGCTTTGCATCCTGATTTTCGCACGCATGCACCGAGCGGACAAAGGCCTTGTAACGCAGCGCAACAATATCGAAAGCTTCACTGTCCCGCTTGAGACGGAGTTCCGCTTCGTCCACCCGGAGCATCACCTGTTCATCATCCACACAAATGATGCCGGCAATATCAGCGGCATTGCAGCGGTATATGATATCCTTGGTAGTAAGAAGATGTGTAGCAGGAATGGCAATGGCGCCGATCTTGTGGAGGGCAAGGAGTATGGGCCAGTATTCCCAGCGGCGCTTCAGGATGAGCATGATCGGGTCGCCCTTGCCGATGCCTGCATTCTTAAGGACATTGGCCGCCCGGCAGCTCAGGGTTTTCAGCTCCCCATAGGTGAATTCCGCCTCGGCGCCTTTTTCGTCACACCAGACCAGGGCCCGTTCGGCAGCTTTGGTTTCCGCCAGACAATCCATCACGTCCCATGCAAAATTAAAATTATCCGGTATATTAACCGTGTAGCCTGAATAAAAGTCCTCGTAGGAATCAAAGTCCAGGCGGGGGACAAATTTTTGTAACAATTCCACTGTTTCTCCTTATCTTGTTTGATAACCAACCGGGTTATTGAACAAGCTCACATAATCATTGCGATAAAACGGGTCCTACTGCCTCCCAGGGCCTTCATCCCATGGGGTTCGCCGGAATCATAGTAGATCGAATCTCCGGGCCCCAGTTCCGTTTCGTGGCCGCCGACAGAGATCAAGAGCCGGCCTTCCAGCACATAGTCAAATTCCTGTCCCGGATGGGTGTTGAGGCTCAGGGGCTTGTTTTCCGTATCCGCATCCGCTTCCACAAGGAAGGGCTCCGCCTTCTTGCGGTGAAAATTGTAGGCCAGATTCCAGTAAGCATACATGGGACGCCGGTCTACCTCGGGAGCCTTTCCGGATCGTGAGACACAAAAAGTCTTTAGTCTGGGAGTTTCCCCTTCCATGAGTTCGCTTAAATCCACCTTGAAACGCGCTGCAATTTCCACCAACGCGCCGATGGGAAAATCCTTTTCTCCGGATTCCCAGCGCTTGTACTCAGCCAGATCGAAACCGAGTTCCCGCGCCAGGGTTTCCGCCGGTATCTCTTCTATTTCCCGCAACACCTTTACCCGTTCAATAATTTCCCTTACCTTCTCCGTCATTTTTTTCCTCCGTTATATCAGGGCATATATATGATCGGTCATAATTCTGTCAACCTGTCCGCCTGACCCTGCAGGGAAAGCGCCAGTTCCTTCCACACCAACTGATCCTTTTGCGAAAGAGCGCGAAACTCTTCCTGCCTGCCGTAGGCCGATAACTCAATAAAATTATCCACCCGTTTTTTGAGCTTACTAAATTTACTCTCCTCAAAATCCCTAATCCAGGCGGGAACTTTTTTACATGTTTCAAGAAGCATACCGTAATGAGGAGCGCAGAGCCCTTCCGATCCCCGGTAGAGTTTCTGCAGTTCCCTCTCCTCATCACTTTCCCCGCCGCAGCCTGCAAGAAAAGTTAAATATTCATTTTCAATCCGTTTGCGTTCGGCGCATACAGGGCATATCTCTTTCGGCTTCCAGGGCTTCTTCGTCCGGAAATGGGCGATCCTCTCTTCAAGAATATCCCTTCCCAGTATCGCTACCGCAAGACCGTCCCGGAACGAAACAAGGTTTTTGGAATGAAGACTGCAGAACCCCCCCGCCTGCCGGTGAGACTTCCTGAAACTCCGGTTCGACACATGCTCAAAGAGCATATTATCAATATAGCGGTCGGCCCGGTCGGCAACGATTCTGCAGAGAGGACAGCCCGGCTGAACAGCGGCCTTTTGAAATTCAAAAAAATTGATATGCTTGTCAACCACCGGTTACTCCCTTATCTCCATACTGCCGTCTCCATGAGCCACGAAAACAGCAATTTTTATGTTCCGCTCCCTGAAGGCCGCAAAAAATCCGTTCTCCACCACTCCGGGGATACGGTTTATCGCACTTTCCATAAATTCCGGATCAACCGGAGAAGGAAAACGGATATCCAGCAGAAGGTTCCCATGCTCCGTGATAACAGGCCCGGCCTTACGGACAGCCTCCCGCAACGTTACTGCCGCACCCAGTTTTTCAAGTTCTCTTGATACACTCAGCCTGGCCTCGATCACCGTTTCCACCGGGACGGCAAAGGCGGTTCCAAGGGACGGGACGCTTTTGCGCTCGTCGGCCACAAGGGCATAGAAAACGGAAGCATAGGCGGCAATCTTTTCCAGAAGCAGCGCCCCTCCCCCGCCTTTGATACAGCGGCCCTGCGGATCGATCTCGTCGGCGCCGTCAATAGTAAGATCCAGATTTCCGGAAAGCTCAGGAGAATTGAGGGCATACCGGGGAATGCCCAGCTTTTCACATTCAATGCCCGACTGGAAACTCGTGGGAAACACGCGGATATCCCTGAGCCTTCCTTCCGCCAGAAGTTCCCCCACACGGCGGATCACATGGATGGCGGTAGAGCCGGTACCAAGACCCAGCTTCATCCCGCTTTTTACCAGCGTTTCTGCCGCTCTGTACCCTGCGGCTCTCTTCATTTCCTGCTCTTCCATTTTAACTTCCTGCTAAAAGACTACCCGGTCAAGAATTTGATCCGGCAGTTCCTTGCCCATGAATTCTTTGTACTGATACTGCGCCTGACGGAGCAGCATATTCCTGCCGTTGATCACCCGGCAGCCCGCAGCCGCAGCCCTTGACAGAAACTGTGTCATCTCAGGCTTGTAGATAAGATCCATGACAACTTCGGTTCCGCGGAACTTGTAAAGCTCCAGAGGATCCTGCGCCTCATGACCTTCCATGCCTACAGGAGTAGCCTGCACAATAATCTCAGAATATTTTTCCATAAGTTCGCTCCCCTGACTATCCAGCCCTCCCCACCTGAAACGGTAAAGGGTGGCAAGATCCCTGGCCTTGAAAGGATTACGGTTAAGGACAAGAACCCTGGCCTTCTGCCGGTGAAGCTCCCAGAGCACCGCCCTGGCCGCTCCCCCGGCTCCTATAACGGTAATTTTTTTGCCCTTAAAGCTGCGCCCCTTGATAAAGGCCAGCAGTGATTCGGAAAAACCTTTTGTATCGGTATTGACGCCAAGCCAGCCATGCAGAAAACGCACAACGGTATTGCAGGCGCCAATATCCTCAAGCTCGACGGACTTATGCGCGCAGTGATGGAGAATCTCTTCCTTGTAGGGCACGGTAACCGAAATTCCGGAAAGCCCCATAATATCCGCAAGGCTCATAAAGGCAGCCAGATTGTCCGAAGGTATGGGAAGATACACCGCATTGGCATTTTCAAGTGCAAAAACAGTGTTGAAAATTTTAGGACTGTCACTGACCTTGAGGGGGTAACCCGTAACGGCAAATATTTTGGTAGCATCAGTAATAGTGCGAAAACGGTAAAATTCGGCCATCTCGATGGGATTGAATTGACCCGGCGCGGCAGGAGGACTATCCGGCTCCCCAATGGCGGACGTGTAAGTCATGTAAGAACCCAGTTTTTTCGCCAGAATGCGGGTACATGCGCCGAAAGGCCCCATCCCCAGAAGTATCTTATCCATACCCGCAGTTTCCCCGGCAGCCTGAAAAATAGAAAGCACATCACTGATTGATTGAGGCTCAAGGGCTACCTTTGGAAGCTCGTCTCCCGCCCGGATAAGAGATTTTATTTTTCCTGCAATATCGCTCTCCATACCCCTGATATTATGAAAGGATCGGATAATCCTGGTACCAAAAGTACGGGCCGCTTCTTCAAGACTGGGAACATTGAGATCCTCTTCGAGATCCATATAGGCAAAATTCTTCCGTCTGTCCGCTTCGGCAAAGGCAAGACCCCGCGAAAACAGGTGAACACGGGAACCTTCACCGCTGTTGAATACTCCCCCATCCACATCCCGCCGGATGGTAAGAATAACCGGAATCCCGGACATTTCGGGAAAACGCCGGATAAGAAAACGTTCATCCGGATCGAGAAGATCGACACGCAGTTCCGCAACATCAATGTACTTGCGGTATTTTTCGAGAATCTCAAGATTCCGGGCCAGAGTTTTCCCCGTAAGGCACAGGCAGATCTTTGCCACTCTTACTCCATTATAGATCCGGCCGGTACAGAAAGATGGCGCTTACCGCCCCGGCGGAATTAAAATTGAGACGAACATCCAGCGGCCAGGGACTCTGCCTGAGAGACCAGACGACACTGTCGGAAAATTCCCGCGCCCCCTCCCCCAGAGAGAGAATCGCCGCGGGCCGGGGATCTCCCATGCGGATTCCCCGGAAATTTTTTACACCCACCTGCCAGACCCGGTCACGATAAAGATAAAAATCTCCCTCGGGATAGACAAAAACCACATCATCCTGCCATTCCTGGGCCCCTCTCACCGAATACACCTCTTTGGGAACCCCAAAACGCGAAAAAAGTTCTGCAAGATTCAGGCCCACAAGGTTTTCCGGCCCGGAATCTGCATTCTGCGCGCTTACAGGCAGCAAGCCGCAAAACAGCAGTGCCGCACATGCAAAAATTCTCAAGGAAATTATCATCACCTTACCCTATAGAAAAACCGCTGATTTTTCAAGCGTTACGGGAGGAAGCACAGGAATTCTAAATTCACCCACAGGCCTCACGAACCTGCTCCGATCCTGCGGGCCCCCGTTATCCCTGCATGCAACCATCAGGGACGGATTTGGTCAATATCAATATGAACTCTCCAGTACACTCTGCCGGACGAACGCACGTAAACGAAGGTTCCCCTCCGGAAACTATCGCCGCCCTTTGTTTTAGGGGAGCGGAAAAATACAAAAAACGCCGTGCCTTTGAATATTACCATGAAGGGAAACTCTACGGGGAACTGAACTATGAAGAAACGGCAAACCACGCCCGGCGGCTTGCGGCGCTGCTGTCGAGTCTCGGCGTGCAGAAAGGCGAAAAGGTACTGCTTATTGCGGACAATTCCGCCTTCTGGCCTGTATACTATTTCAGCGTCTGCATTGCCGGAGCCCTGCCTCTGACAGTATCCCCGGAAACGGCGCGCAGAGAACAGAATACCCTGCAGTGCACAGGAATCTCCGCGGCCCTCCTTTCGGCTTCAGGCGAACAGGCCGCCCCGGCGCTTCTTCCGGACATACCCAGAATCTTTGTTGATAGAATCCGCTGGGAAGAAAAAGGCGACGCGCCGGTAAGCTTCCACGGGATAGAAAAACGAATGAGCTTCCCTGTCCCATCCGAATCCATTGCCGGAAGCAGCGCCGGCCCTGTTGTAAAAGATGCCTCCCCGATTCCCGTGAAACTCTACAAGAGAGATCGCTTCCTTTCGGCAGTATCCCTGTCTTCCATTGAAGGAATCGAATTCTCCCTTGTATCTCCCGTGCTCCACGGTTCCATGGTAACCGTTCTTGATGAAACCTCTTCCGCAGAAAGCCTGCTTACGGCATGTCAGCGCCTGAATCCGACAGTAATTGTAACAGATGGAGAAAAACTGGAAAAACTGTTCCGGAAAAAAGTTAAACCATGGCTTGCAAAACTCCTCTCCCGTTCCGGCATTACCGGATTTTTTGCGCTTCAGTTTGCAGGACGGCGCTTTATAAAATCCCTGGGAGCCTGGATACGTATTCTATGTATACAGGAAAAACAAAATATTTCTACTGAATCATCCCTTTCCCCGGAAGTGAAAAGCTTCATAAAAAGCCTCAAGCTGCATGTGTGCAGGTCACAGAACATGGGAAAAGAAGTGAGATACGGTAACATTTGATATTTTGCAGGGAATACTGCAGTATAAAATATGATTTGAGAAATCTTTCCTGATTTTTTGATAGTTCCATGACCTGTTGGGCACGTTATTTCCCTATTGCGTAAGCAATTAGGATAAAATTCATGGCATTTTATTCGTGCGCGGCTCCTAAGTCTACACGCTCCCGGTACAGTTCACGGCCTATCATGGAAAGAATAAGTTCCGTGTCACGGGGAACTTCGTAGGGCAGGGTAAAATCCCCGCCTGCATAGTTTATCTCTCCCAGCGTGATGCGTTCCCCGGAAGGGAAAAGGGCCTCAAGTTTGACCGGCAGTGGATAGGGATTTTTGGGTATCGAATACCGGAAAAGGCCGAACACATAATCATCCGGGGAAGCCGGAGGAGAGGCAACCGTTATTTCCAGTGTGCTGTTATTGGGAACTTCCGTATCCCCTGCAGGGCTCTGATAGACGACGAGAAGAGCGGCCTCTCCTTCCTCCTGCGGCCGGACATTGAACACAAAGTCCAGCCCTGTTTTCCCCACGGCTTCAAGGGCCTCACCCACACTCATATTTACCAAGCCGGGCACATACGCCATCGCGTTTTCAGGTCCCAGACTTACGGCAAATTCCAGTACCATCGGGCCGGAAATGTCCGCACCGGGCAACGGCGACTGCTGCAGAATCAATCCCGCAGGTTCGGGAGAATATTCATAGATAAAAGGTTCTTTCAGACTAAGAAGAGGCGTAGCGCTTCCCGATGCGGCATTGAGGGTCTGAATCTCCATTCTGACATCATCAACATTGCGGCCTATGAAGTTTTCCACCCGGGTAATCAGTATCCCCTGGCTTACCACGAGACGGATACGCCGGCCGGCCTTGACAATGGTGCCTGCGGCCGGTTCCTGTTCGAGAATTATCCCCTTATCCAGGGCGGACTGGGAATAGCGGAGCTGAATCCGGGGGTAGAGTTCCTTTACCTGCAGCTCCATGAGGGCGGCGGTAAGCTCCTTGCCCCGCACTTCGGGAACCATGGTTTCCTCGGCACCACGGACTGCAGCAAAGAAAATTGAAAGGGCTACAATGCCGACAAAGACAAGAATACCGATAGCCATGCTGATGAAGAGCCTGAGATGGTTCCCCACATAATTTTCCATCGAATCAAGATCGAGTTTGAATAAACCCATACTTACCCTTATGTTCCCCGTTTGCTATTCAAGTTTTGTGTTCAAAAAATGCCGTTCACCGTTGAGAAAGACCTGAAAATCCAGAGCCTTGCGGGCCTGGTACTGGAGACCTGAGACAACAAGTATTCCTTCTCCAGTTTGTATCAGTATGCCCCGCTTCTTGTCTACGCCCAGAACCTTCCCCGGTTCCGCGGAAGCGGTTTCCGGCCAAGCATTCCCTGAATTGTCCGGAATACTCTCCAGAATGATCAGCTTCCGCTCCCCTTCCATAGTCCAGGAAAGAGGCCAGGGAGTATAGGCCCGGATCATCGCGTCTATTTCCACAGCGGAACGTTTCCAGTCGATCCTGCCTGAATCCTTTTCAATAAGGCCGCAGTACGAGGCCTCTCTTTCATCCTGGGGAACAGACTGCGACTCTCCGGCGGCGATACGGCGCAGAAGGGGCGGAAGCAGCAGTGCGGCCTTCTCCGCAACGGTACGGGAGAGGCTTTCCGTGGTCTCCTTTCCGTCCAGAGGAATCCGTGTCTGGAGGAGTATGTCCCCCGAATCCATCCTGAGGGCAAGCTTCTGGATGGAGATCCCCATTTCACTGTCCCGGTTAAGGATCGCCTGGGGGATAGGCGAGGCCCCCCGGTATTTGGGAAGGAGGCTCGGATGTATATTGATCCCCCCCATGGGAAAGAGGCTTAAAAATTTGGGTCCGAATATACGGCCGTAGGCAAAGGAAACAAGAATATCCGGCTTTAAGAGGGCAATGGCCTCCCGTGCTTCGGCTCCCATTCTTTCAAATTTGAAGACGGGAATAGGGGACAGCGCCGGGCAGGCGGCGTTGAACTTTTCCGCGGCTTCTCCCGCATCGCTGGGTTCGGGCCTTCCGCTGCGGCCCCTGGGTCTGTCCGGATTAGTAAGAATGCCGGCCAGTTCCAGCACCCCGTCTCCGGGAGGAAAAAGAACCTCCAGCGCGGGAACTGCGATGGCAGGGCTTCCTGCATAGATGATCCGCATTGCCGCTCCTAAGAAAGCACTGATGTATTCAATCGGGAATAAATCAGTGCTACTTGAGCCGGTTTCAAAACTAATTGACTGTGCGCTAATGCGCACGGTTTTGGAACGGCTTCAAGTTAATCAGCGTTTCCCTAAACTTTCCGGTGTTTGCGTTTTTCCCGGTTTTCCATCCTGGCCATTTTGGCAAGAATCTTTCCCCGCTTCTCTTCCGAAAGCCGGTCGATAAAGAGACCCCCTTCAAGATGATCGTACTCATGCTGAATCACCCTGGCAAGAATTCCGCTTGCGTCAAGAGTGAAAGGCCGGCCTCTCTCGTTCCATGCCTGGACTCTTACGGTTTTGGGACGGACAACATCGGCGTAGATTCCCGGTATAGAGAGACAACCCTCTTCATATTTGACAAGTTCCTGTGAAGTTTCCAGAATCGAAGGATTGATAAAGATCCGCGGTACGTCTCCCTCCACATGAACCGCAAAGATCCGTTCCAAAATCCCCACCTGGGGCCCCGCAAGACCTATACCCTTCCCCTCATGCAGAGTTTCAATGAGATTCCGGGCAAGCTCTTCCGTACTTTTATCGATTTTTTTTACCGGTACAGCCTTTTGACGAAGGAGTTCATCTCCCAGGATGAGTATCTTCATCCTCCAATAATACGAAAAAAAAGGGGTCTAATCAATGAAGTCCCGCCTTCCAATCATGATCCCTTTGAACAAAGCCGGGTTCCGTAGCGCAGGGCTTCGTCCAGCAGAGCCCGAAGACTTTCCAGGGGAGTATCCACCGTCATGTTGTTACCCGCTGCCAGAATAAGGCGGCCCGATTCCCGGTAATAAGTATCGAAGATGAAGCGGACTTCCCGGCGGACATCTTCGGGGCTGCCGTAAGGAATGGTTCGCTGTACATCCATGCCGGCCCAAATACAGATATCGCCGCCGAATTCAGCGGCTATTTCTTTTTCATCCATGGTGTACTTTTGTATAGGGTGGAGCACATCCAGGCCTATTTCTAGGAGTTCCGGAATAAAGGGTTTGATGTTACCGCAGGCGTGGAGCCAGAAATGCATGCCCAAACTGTGGGTATGCTCAATAAGCTCCTTATAGTAGGGCTTAAAAAATTCCCGGAAAATATCAATTGAAAAGAAAGGCGAGGTCTGCATGCCGATGTCGTCGCTGGTCCAGATGGCGTCCAGGCCGAGTTCTTTCCGGCCCCTGGCGGCAACAACCTTATAAAAATCGGTCAGGGCCCGGAAAAGGCGGTGGACTTCTTTTTCGTTTTCGTAGAAATCGCAGAGTGCGTTTTCCATTCCCCTGAGCGACCAGAGCCGCTCAAAGAGCCAGTACCACCAGAGTCCTACCCGGTAGGCGCCGGTATCCTCAGGCGGATTGGTTACGATAAGCCCCGGATAACCGGGACTGGGGAAATCCGCCAGAACCCCGTCGAGTTTGGCCCAGTCGTCCAGGGCGCTCGCGGCATCCAGCGCCGTTCCCGGGGGGAAAGGATTATCAAAATTCAGCCACCTGTAAGAGGGATCGTCGGCAGGGGCATCAAAGACCTGGGGGATGTTTAAGTAGATTTTTACGATATCGGAAGGATACTGATCCAGCACTCCCCGGTATTGCGGGGTTCTGTCGCCGAAGATGTCCGGATTGATCCATTCATGGACCGCCATGGGAATACGGCGGGCAGCGCCCTTTCCCTCAATTACCTTTTTGAGTTCTTCCCGGCCCAGGGGCCTGTCAAGCAATGCCATAATCCTATCCTTTGACGGCCCCTGCCATGAGGCCCCTGATAAAGTATTTCTGTCCTACCACGGTCAGTATTATAATGACCGGTACACAGGAAAGAAAAGCTCCCGCCAGCGGGGCGCCGTAGGAGATCTTGTAAAAATTTTGAAGCCGCATAAGGCCGATGGGCAGAGTATACATGGCTTCCTGGTTCAGATAGATGAGGGGGGTCATAAAATCATTCCAGCAGGTCATAAAGTTGAGCACCCCCAGAATACCCAGGCCGGAAACGCTTAAGGGTATGGCGATCCGGGTAAAGATGTAAAGCTCCCCGCAGCCGTCGATGGTGGCGCTTTCGTAGAGTTCCCGGGGAACCTGGCTCATCACCTGACGGACCAGAAAGATACCGAAGGAATTCATCAGAGCAGGTATGAGCATGGGAAGATAGGTGCCAAAGAAGTGGAGGGCCCGGTACATCTGGAAGGCAGGCACCAGGTATACCTGGGGAGGAATGAGCATGGTCCCCAGGATAAAACTGAAGAGAATATTTTTGCCCCGGAAGCGTTCAAACCGGGTAAACCCGTAGGCTACGCCGCCGCTGAACAGCATGGTCAGTAAGGCGTAAGCGGCGGAAACCATAAAGCTGTTGCCGAACTGCCGCCAAAAGGGTATAGCGGTAAACAGAGTCCGGTAATTGTCCGCCGTGCCGTCTTGCGGGAAGATGCGGAGAGGGGCGCGGTTCATCTCCAGATCCGTTTTAAACGAACCGGATATCATTATCACAAAGGGATAGATAACCACGATGATGATCACCAGGAGAAACAGGTCAAAGATGAGCCGTTTTACGATTTTTCCGCTCCTGCCTGTTTTTTTCATAACAGCCCTTCCTCATCGTCCTTCATGATCACCGTCCGCTGCAGGGTGGTAAGGATAAGCAGTATCACCGCTATAACATAGCCGACGGCGGCGGCGTAATTAACCTGATTCTGGCGGAACATGGTGTTGTATAGGTGTATTACCGGATAGAGGTATGAATTTCTGGGGCCTCCGGTGTAACCTATCATGGCGATCACGTCGCCGAAGAGGGCGAAAGAGCCGGTGATAGCTACAAAAACAATGAATTTCATGATGGGTTTCAAAAGGGGGAATTTGATGCGCCAGAATTCCTGCCATGGGCTTGCCCCGTCTATGCGGGCGGCTTCCCCCAGTTCCGGGGGAATACTCTGGAGGCCGCTGAGGAAGTAGAGACTGTTCACCCCGAAATAGCGCCAGATCCCGATAAAGACCATCACCCCTATGGCGTATTTTGGATCCGTAAGGAAGTTGTACGGCCCAAGGAAAACGAGATCCAAGATGGCGTTAAGCACGCCCCCCCGTTCCCGGAGAATATATTTAAACACAATCCCCACCAGTATTACCGAGGTAACATTGGGGATAAAAAATATGGTACAGGCCGGTCCGCTTTTTGCCCCCATCAGTTTGCTGTGGAGGAGCAGGGCGGCCCCCAGCGCCGCCGGCAGGATGATAAAAATACTGCCCAAGGTATACAGGAAGGCATTGGAGATGGAAATTTTGAAGAGGTTATCCGCAATGATTTTTTTATAGTTTGCCAGCCCCGCGAAGGCCCCCCGTTCCTGGAGGGAAATAGCAATCCCCGAGATGAGGGGATATAACCCGAAAATCGTGAACATGATAAAAAACGGGGAGATAAACAAATAGGGTTGTACCTGTTTCCATTTCAAAGGCCCCGTGCGTTTTCCGGCTGCTTCCATTCTCTTTTGCCTTCCTGCACTGCCCTAGCGGTTCTTTATCGCCTCGGCGCCGAGATTGAGGTACTGATCCAGGGTGATGTTTCCTTCGTAAAAATCATAGGCATTGGAGGCCATGGTATCGATCCATATGCCCCGCCATGAAGCCTGATTCTGGACCGGCATTTCCCTGGCAAGCTCCTGATAGAGGGTTCCCAAGTCCTGGCCGCCATAGTATTCCACCGGCCCTCCGCAGCGGCTCATGGCGTCGTAGACCACGGGAAAGAGGTTGATCATCTTGAATTTTTGTACCGCATTGTCGGTGTCCGTCTGGGCGAACTTAACAAAGTCCCAGAGACTTTCCTTGTCCTTCTTCGTATATTTCATGATGGCAAGGCCGGTGCCTCCCCTGCAGGAAGTTCGGGAGGAGTTGGCGTCGAATTTGGGCATCGGGGCCATGGCCCACTTGCCGGACTGTTCGGGCACGTTATCCCGAAGCCAGCCGGCGGCCCAGTCGGGGGTGATATAGGTAACAACCTTATCCTGACGCATCCCCAGCCAGCGTTCCTCGTCGGTTTCAAAGGGGTAGATCATCCCTTCCTGCTGCATGGTCTTGAAGTCTGAAACGATCTGCCGGTACGCGGGGGTAATGTTGAGTTCTCCCCGGGTATTCACATAGTCGGCGTTTGCCGACCGGAGGAAGAGTTCCAGTTCATCCGGCAAGCCCCGGCGCATATCGCCGATTGCCATAATGCTGATCCCGTATTGTTTGAATTTTGCCGCGGCGTCTTTATACTCCGCCCAGGTAGTGGGGACTTTAATGCCGTAGCGTTCAAACAGATCCTTCCGGTATGCCATAGTCGCCGGGGTAAGGGCGTGTTCAATGCCATAGTAGTTTCCGTTATAAAGGTACAGGTTCTGACGGCTGGCTACCACCTTGTCGTTGATCCCGTCCCGCTGAATCCAGGTATTGAGGGGTTCAAAACAGATCTTGTCCGCCGACATATACCGGGGAAACTGCCCCTGCTCAATATCCACGAGGTCCGGGGAACCTTCCCCGTTGGACATGATGATTACCGAGAGGCGGTCGTTTTCCGCTTCGGCGGTCATTAGTTCTACCTGCAGATTAAAATCCGGATGTGTCTTTTTGTACTCCGCCCCAACCCATTCAAAGTACCGGGCGTGGGGTTCCGCAAAGGCCCAGAGGATCACATTGCCGCTGCCGCCGGCAGCACCACTCTGGGCACGACCGCCCGCAAAGACCGTGCCGGTTCCGGCAATCAAAATCAGAGCCGTCAAGAAAATCCTTTTCATACATTCCTCCGACAGAAAATATTTATACGGACATACATCCGCATGGGACAGGTGGGGAGACAATAGTTTTTTTAGCGGAAATTCCCTAAGGAAAAAGAAGAGATATCTGCTTATGGAATATTTTGAATTTCTACCTGGACTTCGGGGGGGGGGGGGGGGGGG
>JAITLC010000140.1 GCA_031278095.1 Treponema sp. | reverse complement strand
TCGAAAAGGTCCTCCGGAAAAACTTCCGGTATATGTTCCCGCAGATATTCGACAAAGTCCCCCATGGTACTTGACTTTTCGGTAAAAGAGAACGAGGGGAAAAAGGCGCGGAACGAGGAATTTACATTGATGATGCGGCGTCTCGAATCGAAGACGACCACCGCGTCGGTAAGTTTCCCGACGATTGCTTCCCAGCCCAGATTGCGCCACTCGACCTCCTGATACCGCATGGTATACCAGTAGAGCAGCACACGCGAGACGGCCCGGACGGGGTAGAACAGCTCACATTGAACAAACGGCAGATGGAAAAACCAAATCAGCTTCGATGCCGCGGGAAGAATCAAAATTATAATAAAAACGGCGTTATGGCCCGGACCCCGCTTTAAAAAGATAAAATACCGGATAACGAAGATGCCGGAAATAAAATAAATGCCGAAATTGTAAACAAGATATATGTAATAAAAGGGTCCCGCGTGAAATTTAAACAGCAGGGTTTCCCCGTTCCTGACCAGTTCCGGCGCGCTGATAAAATACCCCGGAAACAGATCCATGCAGAGGGCAAAAAAGGTAACAAGAACCGGAATGACGAAAAGGGAACCGATAACGATCCGGTTACGCAGGGGGCGGCCGGTATAATCCAGACCAAAGAGGGCGGCGACTACGCCCAGATAGGGGGCGGTAAACTGCTGCATCTGAAACAGAATTACAACCGATTCCGTCAACGTGGCGCAGACGCGGAAAAAATAGCCCATAATGCCGGCGGTAACCAGTACTGAAAGGAAAGCCAGCCACTTCATGCACGGCTGTCCCCAATTGTTCACAATGACAATCGTTACCGCGGCACTGATCAGAATGGAAGCCCCTATGATAAGCTGAATCAGTAACTGGGTCATTGAAAACTACTCCTGGAGAACTTCATCGATTTTCGCGACCGCCTTGTCATAATCAAAAAGCAAAATATGCTGTTCGATCTCGCCTAAAAAAGCCTTTGCCGCGCCGTTCAGTTCAAGCGGCGCATACGACCGTAGCCGGTCGTTTACCGTACCGGTGTCCATCACGAGCAGAGCCTCTTTCAGTGCGTCCAAATTCAGCGCCGAATAATCCGCCTTGTCCCCGTCCCCCGGGAAATCAGGCGGCGGTTCTTCTTCCAGGACGGCGCTTATGTGGTTTTTTAGCCGCGAAAGGGACTTGAGAAACCGGCCCGTCTCCGCCTCTATCAGGGATCGGCTGCCGGATTTTCCCGCGTCCTCAAGCAGGGCCGCCTGATCCCCAAAAGCCGTCGCGCCGATGCTGCGGGAGGCGCCTTTTAGCGCGTGAACCAGCGTGGTATACAGGGACAGATCCTCCGCCCGGGACGCTTCTTCGATCCGGGAAATACGGCCGTCCACATCGGCGCAAAACACGGAGAGTATCTTTTTATACGTTGCCACTGAATTCCCCGTATTGGCAAGCCCGGCATTAACATCCACCCCGGGTATACCGGGCATGGTTTCCCTTTCCGTTTCCTCCTGGTCCGGATTTCCTTCTTTTCTTTGCTGCTTTTCTCCGGGAATCCACTTTTCCAGAATCGCGGTCAGTTTCTTTATTTCCACGGGTTTTGCGAGAAAGTCGTTAATTCCGTTCTCGATAAACATATCCCGGTTTCCCGCCAGGGCATTGGCGGTGAGGGCTATAATAGGAACTTTTCGCGCGTAGTCGCTGTCCGTCGAACGGATAATTTGCGTGGCTTGTATGCCGTCCATCTCGGGCATCATGTGATCCATAAAGATGATATCGTACCGGGGCTCTCCCGCGCGCAGCAAATCTATGGCCTCCTGCCCGCTCAGGGCCCCGTCTACCGTAAGCTCGTATGCCGTCATCAGTCCCCGGGCGACATCAATATTGGTCTGCACATCGTCAACCACCAGCACGCGCGCGCCGGGCATACTGGTCCTGATCATCTTCCTGCGGTCACCGCTGCTGCCGATGGAACGAAAGCGTTTCATGTTTTCCACCGTATCTTCCCCGATGGGAGTGTTATCCACAATATCCTGACGGATCACTACGGTAAAGACGCTGCCCGCCCCATATTCGCTTTCCACGGAAATAGAACCGCCCATCAGGGCCGTGAGTGTCATGGTAATGGAAAGACCGAGGCCGGTACCCTCAACTTTTCTGTTCGCCCGCATGTTGAGCTGGCTGTACCGTGCAAAGAGTTTCCCCTGATCTTCCTTTTTGATTCCCTGGCCGGTATCCTTCACGACAAAAGTCAGTATCGCTATGTCCCCATCGCCCCTTTCCCATTTGATGTCAAGGCCTACCTTTCCCCTGTGGGTATACTTTATGGCATTGGAAAGGAGGTTATTCAAAATTTGCTTAACCCGAAGTTCGTCTCCCATGAGTTTGACCGGAATGGAAGGATCAAGGGTAAGTTCAAATTCAATAGGCTTGGCGCCTATGCGAATCAGGTTAAGGTTGACGGTATCGCTAATCATGCTGGAAACCGTATAGGCAACCGGTACCAGTTCCAGTTTGCCGGTCTCAATTTTGGAAATATCCAGAATATCACTCACGATCCCCAGGAGTACCGAACCGGAATTGTATATCTTTTCCAGATCGGCGTGGCATTCTTCGGGAAGCTGCCGTTGCAGGAGTATTTCCGAAAAACCGATGATCGCGTTCAGCGGAGTACGTATCTCGTGGCTCATGGTAGCCAGGAATTCCGTTTTCGACCGGGACGCGACTTCGGCCTTCTTCTTGAGTTCCTCTATCTGGGCTATCATGTTGCGGTAGGAACTGACATCGTTCAGCACGATAGCCTGGCCCGCAAGGCGCTTGCCGTCATAAATATCCTGCCATATAATGGAAAAACTCTGCCTTTTGGGGCCTATGGTAAATTCCCCGTGGTTTTGCCGGGGAAGGCTTGTATCATTTACCGGGGATTTCCACCAGGCGTCAAGATCGTCAAACAGGGACAGGGGA
>JAITLC010000127.1 GCA_031278095.1 Treponema sp. | reverse complement strand
TCCCATCTCCCGGATAGAGGTAAGAAGCCTCTGCGAATGAACCTCCGCCTCGTAATGAAAGGTAATACTGTCCGCTCCCGCGGAGGCAAATTCCGCCGCGAGCCGGGCCGGAGTCTCGATCATCAGGTGAACATCGAAATAGAGACTGCATTTCTGTCGTAGATCACGTACCAGTTTGGGGCCGAAGGTCAAATTGGGAACAAACTGCCCGTCCATTACATCCAGATGCAGCCAATCGGCGCCGGAAGCGGCAATTTCCGCAACTCCCTCCGCAAAAGAGGAGAAATCGGCGGAAAGAATCGAGGGCGCCACCAACGCGGAAGGTACAGGGAAAGAGGGAAGCATGCTTTTATACTAACCGCCGGAGGGGCTGTTGTAAAGGCTGACGAAAACTCCAACCGGCTCCGGGCTGTAGCCTGTGAAGCCCTTGCAAAATGCTGGTAAAAATGGTCTAATGTAAAAGATATACTTTTTATTAAATTGCTTTAAACAATGCAAGGTATGAATGCGGAAACAGGTGTAGAGAGGCTTCTTCAACAAGCCTATGCGGATCTGAAAGAAACTGACGCGGTTTCCGCCGGAAAATATTTGGAGGAAGCTCTCAGGCAGGATTTTGAGAATCCGGAAGTAAAGTATGGCCTCATGTGCATCAAGTGGTGGCGGGATCGTATGGGCGGGATCGATCAATTTCGGGAACCCTATGACAAGGCCGGTTATATCATGTCCCAATGGAAGGCATGGTACGGGTTTCTTGACCGTGTAGGGGAAGCTTATGATTCCTGCCAGTATGCGGTGAGACATTATGTTTTTAACAGTGCGCTCCGGTATTTTGAAGAAACCCTGGGAGACAGGACAAGCCGGTTTGATCCGGCTTTAATGCTTCAGATAGGCAGATGTTACAAGGGTGTCGGCAACTATGAAGAGGCCCTGAAATGTCTGGAACAGTCGGTCAGGCTCCTAAGGGAAGATGGGGAAGCCCTGGCGGAGCTGGCCGATGTAAACTCCCTTCTGATGGAAAACAGGGCGGCAAAAGCTCTGTTTCGGGAAGCTTTTTTCCTGGATCCCCAGAAGGTGGATCTTCGGGGCATGGAGTCGGAGTTGATAGTGAGGCTGCGGGATCATGTGGCCGGGCTGGGCTATAGGGGGCCTGAATTGGCCGAATGGATACCGGTTTACGGATCGCTCATGGGGGTCTTTTCGGTTAAACGGGAACTCAGACCGGTGGAACTGGGACGGCTCAAGCAGTCGATCTTTTCTCTGGAAAATGATATCCGGTCAAACCCTTCGGTAAATGCGGTTTTGAAGCCGCGGCTTATTAACCGGTATTTCTGGCTGATAGACTATTGTGAGAATATTCAGGTCTATTCGAACCTGGTCGAAGATACCAAGCTCAAGTTGAAGCTTATCGACAAGGCGATCTTTGACCAGTATGTGCGGTAAAAGTAAAACATTTAGGAGTACATGATGTCTGAAGCTTTTGATGAAAAAGCCCCTGTCGATGAAAAGGTTACGTTCCTCAAAAATGTCCAGGAAATGCTGAATGAGGAAAAATGGACCAGGGCGACCCTGAGTAATTATTCTGCCAATCAGTTCAAGGAACTGGATCAGATTCTTAAGGAAGCCCGGAATGCCAGAATAATCCGGAACGGTCAGGATCACAGGCTGGACATGGAATTAAAAGGACTCTGTGATGAACATCTTACCCATTCAAAGAACAGTATCATAGCGCTCTACCTCTCAGGGATGATCTCTATTTCTCATGATGTCATTGAAGATTCAAACATGAACAGTCTTGTGGGAATCTTTCTGGATAACCACAAATGGAATATAGTAAATTATCTTTGTGAACGGATTCTCGATTACGGTGAATCAAAATTCGCTCTCCGCACCCTGGCAGAGTGTTATAAAAATGAAAGCAGGGAAGATGAGATCTACGGCATCTGGGAAAGGCTTGTCAAAGTTGATTATGAGGAAGCCGATATCGCCAAATCTCTGGCGGAACACTACGAAAAGCAAGGAGACATTGAAAACACAATCGACTACTACAAGAAGGCCCTTCACCGCTATATAAACAAGGCGCTGATCACCAATATACGGGAAATTTGGGAAAAACTCCTCGGTTACTGTTCCAATGACATTGACTTCTTCCTCCATGTGGAAAAGAGGATAGCCAAAAATATAGGCAAAGACAAGGCGATTCTCCTCCTGCAGGATGTGTACCAGATCTGCAGAAAAAAGGATGATATGGAAACCGCCATAAATATCCTCAAGATCATCCTGCAGTATGATGAAAAGGATGTTCAGGCCCGTAAGGAACTGGTGGAATGTTTCAGGCAAAAATATACAGCACACAGCCAGCTTGAAGAATACATCCGCATTTCCAATATTTCCCAGAACTGGCGGCCGATTCATGAGGCGGTTGCGGATTTTGAAAAACACATCGCCTTTGACAAGGGAAATTTTGTTTTCCACAGGACATGGGGCGCAGGCAGGATTGCCAGCGTACAGGGGGACGAGATTGTCATCGACTTTGCAAAGAAACGATCCCACTCCATGTCCCTGCGCATGGCGGTAAATTCCCTTCAGACCCTTTCCAAAAACCATATCTGGGTGCTCAAGGCAACCCAAAAGAAGGAATCCCTCCACGATAAAATCAAGGAAAACCATGCCTGGACTCTGAAAACCGTGATAAAAAGCTTCGGGAACTCCTGCGATATAAAAAAGATCAAGGCCGAACTGGTGCCTTCGATTCTCAGCGCCGGGGAATGGACTACCTGGGTTACCAAGGCGCGGGATATTCTCAAATCGGATCCCAACTTCGGAGTCAGTCCCGATAACATCGATCTTTTTACCGTACGGGACAGGCCGATCAGTATTGAGGAAAAGCTCTACAACGAATTCAAGGCGGAACGGAATTTCTTTAACAGGGCCCAGACGCTGAGGCTTTACCTTACACAGGCGGATGTGGAACTGGATTCGGAATACTTTAAGGAGATGTTTGACTATTTTACTTCATATCTCCCCTCTGCGGCTTCAATAAAACAGGTAAACGAAAACATGGCTGCCTCCTGTCTCCTGATCAAGGAATTGGCGGGTAAATTTCCCTTGTTGGCAAACGGGCTTAGCCTCAATTTCGCTTCCCTTTTTGAAAAAATTGAGGACGTACCTGAACTTTTCCAAAATCTTAAAGACAGTAAACTGCGGGAAGAATTTTTGAAACAGATAAAACTGCTTTCAGGCTGGGAGGATGTTTATATTCAGCTTTTTCCCTACATTCTCTCCAATTCCATCATTGAGGATCTTCTCGCCGGGGGTTATGAAAATAAACTTGTTGCGCTGGTATCTTCAAGCTTTGAAAATATCCGCGAGGGTACCGAAGTCCGGGAAACTGCCGTATGGTTCTTTAAAAACGCCTCGGATACTCCCTGGTTCAAAAAGGCCGGTTTAAGCTATGAAAAGCAGCTCATTACCCTGATTCACATTCTGGATATCAGTTACCGGGATATTGAAAACCACCGGGATACTCCGGATAACCGCAAGGTTAACAAGCAGGTCTACAGCCTCCTTTTTACCGACAAAAGACTCATTGACTTTATCGATCAGGGTGACCGGGATACGATTATGCGTATCTTCACCTATATTCAGGATGTAAAGGATCTTGACCCCGCCGATAAGATTGAACTGAAAAAACAGATTCTCCTCAGGCACCCCGATTTCAAATTCCTGGGAGATGAAGAAAAAACGGTCATTACCAGGGGCCTCATTGTTACCGCCGCCAAATATGTGGAAAAGAACAGGCAGCTTGCCCATATCATGGAGGTGGAAGTACCGGCTAACTCAAAAGAGATTGGTTTTGCCCTGTCCCTGGGAGACCTCCGGGAAAATGCAGAGTACAAGGCCGCCAAGGAAAAGCAGGAAATTCTCAATTCCACGGTGGCAAAACTCAAGGACGAGATCGACCGCGCACAGATCTTCGATCCTGTGGCGGTGAATACCGGCCGGGTATCTTTTGGTACCAAAGTGATATTGCGTAACGCAAAGAAGAAGGACCGTGAGGAATACTCCATTCTGGGGCCCTGGGAATCCGATCCCGAAAACAATGTTATCTCCTATCTTTCTCCCTTTGGAAGTACTATGCTTAATAAAGCCGTAGGAGAAGGATTCGATTTCTCCGCCAATAATGAAACTGCCCACTATGTGGTAGAAGAAATAACTGCAATACCCATGTAACAGGTACTGCCTGGAGGAGGAAGGATGAAACCCCGGTTAATACGTAAAGCGATCCTGGGGATCGCTGGATTCCTGTTTTTGGGAAATCTGCCTTGTTCCTTCGGGCAGACCCGGCAGGGAGCCGACCTTATCCTGCTTTTGGATGTTTCTTCCAGCATGAGCGCCTGGCATAAAGAGGTTTCAGACTATCTTTCCGGCCCTTTTCTGAAGGAACATCTCAAGCCCGGCGATACGTTTCACCTTATTTCGATTGCCGGGAAACCCCGGCTTGAAATATCCCGTCTGGTTGAAGGCCGGGGAGACCTGGAAACCATAATCGGGCGTATGTTTTTGATGTATCCCCTGGAATCTTCCGCCGATCTCCCCGGAGCTTTACGTTTTGCGGATAGCTATACGTCGTCCCTCCCTTCCCCACGGCCCAAAAAAGTGGTTCTGGTTACCGATGGAGGAGAAGATCCGGCGGTCCGGATTAGCGATGCGGGGCGGCGGCTGGAAACAGGGGGAAATAGTTTTGTGTATGTGCAGGTGCCTCAGGACCTGGCAAAATACGGCTCCTCCCCGATTGCTCCTCCTCCGGCTGTTGCCTCGGGATCGGGGACACCCCAAAGCGGCGGGGATTCCGCACTTCTTCCGTCTCTTCAGGCGGCGGAGCCCGGATCGGGGACACCCCAAAGCGGCGGGGATTCCGCAGGGACAGAAGGTGGTTTCCGGAGTCAGGGTTCTCCGGCGTCACGGGAGCAGAGTCCCGCATCCGGACAAACAGTCTCTGCCGGAGAGGAACAGGCCCCTCCGAGCCCGGCGGCGGGTACCGGGTTTGAAGAACAGGTTTCAGATTCCGGTCAGGTAAACTCTGACCGGGGCGGAACGGTGTCCCGGGAAAGTACCGGAGAAAGTTCGTCCCCTGCTGCAAGCGGAGATACCGGTTCCTTAGCGGCTCAAAGTCCGGCGCCCTCCGGAGAAGAATCCCGGCCTTCAACAGCGGCGGAAGATTTCGGCAGGGCTGCAGGTTCGGGTGTAAGTACGCCGGTTCTTGTAGGGCTCGGGATTGGCGCGTTGCTGGCGCTGGGGCTTATCATTTTCCTTGTTGCGCGCAGGCTTCAGAATTCGCCGAAACGGGTTATAGCCCAAGCGGCCTCACCCTCTCCTGCTCCGGCGGCTCCGGTTTCCGCTGCCGGAAGTCGTCCGGTCGGTTCAGGTACTTCGGTAATGGAGAACTATGCTGCCAATCGGAAACCCCGGAGCACTCCCTATCAGAATACCTACAGGCCGCCTGTCAGAACCGAAGGCCCCCTGATGCTCTCCCTCTTTGTGGAAGATCAGAATACCATGATCGGCAAACGGAACATTCATCTTGCCAAGCCGGGCTACAGTTTTACCGTTGGAGGCAGGAAATCGGATTTTCTCATCTTCCTGGTCTCCGTTCCTCCCCATATTGCAGAAGTACGGGTTGAGGGAGAACGCTGTACCTTTATTCCGAGGAAACCCCAGTTCTTTCCCGACATCGGTTCCCAGCAGATTTCGGATTGTATAGGCAAGATGATCAGGGTTATATCGGAGAAGGGCTATGAACTCCACCTCAGGATGGAGCGTTACGAGGATCCTCTTCTCTCCCTCAATCGGCTTCTTCACTCCGTTGACGTTCCGGGTTAGCGGATAGTCCCAGTTTTTCAAGTGTTGTCCGGGCTTTCCGGGCCAGGCTGCCGCTCTTTGTTTCATCCAGCAGAGGCCTTATGGCATCTTCAAGGCTGGTCAGCCTGTTGTTTATCGCCATGTCCAGGGCATAGGATTTTTCGATAACTCCCCCGTCGGCAAGAAAACGACGGGCGATTGTTTCCAGCTTTGCCGTTTTTGCCCCACCCGCTACCCTGAGAAGGCCGTTGTAGAGGGAAGTCTGGTTGGCCTGCTTTGCCTCGTCCATCTCCGTTATCAACTTTTCAAGATACGTATCCGGATCGTTATTGATGATCATCTCTACTGCAAGAATCCGCGTCCGGTCACTGTTCTTTCTCTCTTCAAAAAGAGTTTCAAGAAAATCCATGCACTCTTCGCCGCCGATTTCCCCCAGGGCCCGGATGGCTTCGTCCCTGACCACCGGTACATCGTCCCGTTCTGTGCGAAATTTGAGATACGGCACGGCTTCGGCGAGTTTTCTCTCTTTGGCGGCCCTTGCCGCTGCCAGGCGGGTACGGTAATAGGAATCCCGAAAGGCTTCAATGATTGCAACTCCGGCCTCTTCCGACTGGAAGGGCCCCAAAGCGCCTACTGCAGCGGCACGGACATTGGGATCCTGAGCCGTAATAGCGCCTATAATCGGGGGAAGACCGTCAGTATTGCCGATCTTTCCCAGGGCTTCTATGGCCGCTATACGGATCACCGGTCTCGTTTCCTCATCCTCAACAAGGTCGCTGAGGAAGGAGATTCCCTCATTTGAACCTGTTTCCCCGACCGCCGTTACAATTTCCCGTTGATTCTCCGTGGAAGGTTCCCTGTTCTGATAGTAATCGATTAAATATGCGGCTGCCGCATCGGACTCTTTATTGTCCCTTCCGGCCCTGCCCAGAGCCCTGAACCCTGGGTTCGAAAAGCGTTTTTCTCCCAAATCAATAAGGTTCATGAGGGGCCTCACTGCGGATTCAGCGTTAACTTTTCCAAGATAATCTATTGCCGCAATGACTGTGGCATTGGTTTCCTCATCCCGTTCTTCAATGGCCCGGATCGCCCGCTCTTCAAGCCCCTTCTTGTTTCTTTCTCCAAAAAAGGAAAAAACGCCGGTAAGTATATTCCGGTTTTTTGTGTTTTGAATCAGTGTAATCAGGGCCTCGTCAAGATAAGAGTCATTTTCATTTTTCAGGGTCTGAATAAGGGAAGATATTTCAGTCTCGGTGCCGAAACGGATTGTTCTCATCCGGCTGTCATCTTCCGCGGCTATAGTATCTTCAAGAGTTTTCTCATTTGCCGCTTTCTCCGGAGGGGAATCATTCAGAGAAGCTTCCGTCACGGAGGAAGATTCCGGTTCAACAAGTTCCCCGTTTTGCGTTTCCTGTCCGCTTTCAGTCTCATCCGCTTCCCGGGCAAAGATAAAAAAGGAAACATGTAAAAACAGTAAACTTAAAAAAATAAATACTTTTTTATACTTCATAAAGCTTTTTCTTTACTCCATCATATTTTACTCTGGCTGAACCGGGTAAGAAATTCCTTTTTAAAGTCCCCAAACCTGTTCCCCTCAATCGCCCTGCGGCTCTCCAGTACCAGCCTGTTAAGAAAGTACAGATTGTGGTAGCTTGCCAGCATGGAACAGAGGATCTCTTGAGCCTTGAACAGGTGCCTGAGATATGCACGGGAATAGTTCCGGCACACCCTGCACCCGCATTCTTCATCTATCGGCCGAAAGTCCACGCGGTTTTCAGTCTTTTTTAGGGAAAGCGGGCCTTTACTTGTAAAAACTCTCCCGTTTCGGCCTTCCCTGGTGGGAAGTACGCAGTCAAACATATCTATGCCGTTTTCAATGGCGTCGAGAATATAGTCCGGGGTGCCTATACCCATTACATAGCGGGGCTTGTTTTCCGGTAAAAACGATGCGGTAAGGGCCAGATACTCCCGGTAGGTTTCGGGCGGTTCCCCCACGGAAAGTCCTCCGATGGCAATACCCGGTGTATCCGCTTCGGCGCACAGAGCCGCACTTTTTTTCCGAAGATCCCGGTAAAAATTCCCCTGCACTATGGAAAAAAGAAGTCCCCGGTACCCGTTTTCACGTTTCGCAAGCCAGGCTTTTTGGGCCCTTTCAAGCCATTGTCCGGTTATATCCAGGGCTTTTACCGCATCCCTGTACTCTGTTCCCCAGCCGGTACAGACATCAAGCTGCATCTGTATATCGCTCCCCAGGATTGTCTGTATCTCCACAGCCTTTTCCGGACTGAGGACATGGAGGGAACCGTCGATGTGGGAACGGAATTTCGCCCCTTCGGGGGTAATTTTCCGGAACGGCGCAAGGGAAAAAACCTGAAAACCTCCTGAATCGGTGAGGATATTGCGATCCCAGCGCATGAAGCGGTGGAGTCCGCCGGCCTCCCCTATCACCTCCATACCGGGCCTCAGGTACAGGTGGTAGGTATTGGAAAGGATTATCTCAAAACCGATCTCCTCAAGATTTTCCCTGGTCAAAGCCTTTACCGTGCCGTTGGTTCCAACAGGCATAAAAACAGGAGTACTCACTTTCCCATGACACAGGTTCAGTTCCCCTGTCCGCGCCGCAGAATTCCCGTCCCTGTGCTTTACATTAAAGATACGTTCACTCATGCCTCAATCCCGGCTTTTTGGAAAACCAGCCCTGCCGCCTCTATGTTTTTGCACTTTTCAAAAGCAACCCTCCCACTGCCACGAAGGTGGCAACCGGGAACCATGCGCCCGCAAGGGGAGGAATATAGCCCAGCCTGGCCATCATCATAGTGATCATCTCCATGACATAGAAACCTACAGCAGTTACAAGGCTTGCAAGGAGACTCATTAGAAGGATATTTTTTCTAAAACGGCCTCCCATGGAGATTGAAAGGATCATCACGACAAAGGAGGTTGTTGCATAAGAATAACGGTGATAGTAATCCGCAAGGGCCTGAATAAAGGGGAGACCGGCGGCCTTGAGATCCTTTACCAGAAGATTCGCCTCTTTGGCGGGAAGTTCTTCCACATTGGCGGCATTTCTGCGGAAAGTATCCGGTTTTTCCCGGTAAATATCCGTATCTTCCAGGGGACGGATACGGAGCAGGCCGTCTCTCCACTCATAGATAACCGGGTTACTGAGAAACCAGAAGTCGCCGGTCCAGGTAGCCCTGGGGGAACGAACCAGGGATACAAATTCACCCCTTTCATTTTTTTCCACGATGCTGACTCCGTTCAAAGCCTGGGCATTGTGATCATAGTAGTCCACCGAATAAATAATAAGGCCGTTTTTCGCCTTGATCACTATATCCGAATTATTTTCCGTGCGCTGCTGGTGCAGGAGGATTCTTGAAAGATCATTTTTTATTTTAAGGGTTGGAATTACTATACGGTCATCGAAGTAAAATGAAAAGATGGTTGCCAGAAGCCCTACCAGGACGAGGGGCAGACAAAAACGCCGAAAGGGAATGCCCGAAGAAAAAATCGATGTAAGCTCGTTGCGGGCATAGAGATCGCCCAATGTATAGGCTGCCGCAAACAGAAGGGAGATGGGCATGGCATAGGAAAAACTTTTGGGAAGGTAGTAATAACTTACAGTCATGATCTGTTTGAAGGGAACTTCATAGTTGAGGTAACGCCAGAGATTGGCAAAAAGATCGATAAGTGAAAGGAGAAGCACAAACATGGTAACTGCCACTACAAAAATGGGGAAGAATTGCCTTAAAAGATAACGGTCTAGTGTCATCTCCTCATCCTCAGAATACACAGAAAGAGGCCTATTGATATGGCCAGAATATTGGGCAGCCACATCGTCCAGAAGGGGGAATAACCGAGACGCATACCCATGGTCTGTCCTCCCAGTAGCAAGGCCCAATAGACAACCGAAATAATGAGGCCAAAGATAAACCCCACCGTCTGACCACTTTTCTTTGCAAAGAGCCCAAGGGGAACTGCCAGAAAGACAAAGGAGAGAGCCCCGAAGGGAATTGAATACTTTTTATAGAACTCAAGCCGGTACACAAGGAGGCTGCGATCTTTTTTAATTGAACGGGCCGAATCGTCTTCCCTCATAAAACTGGCAAGATCATTGGTTCTGCGGTTCCAGGTATCCGCGCCAGGCCCCCGGCGGAGACTTTCCTCCAGGAGCAGGGCCTGTGAAGTAACACGGCTATACTGTTCATCCAGCCTGACATCCAGATCCACCGTCTTTTTTTTTATCTCCCGCCACACATCAATGGAACTCATCTCCCGTGGGCCGATAGAGGATACCGCCTGGATGAGATCTTCCTGGGGTATCCAGTACTGGAGGGAGCGGGTTGAGGCATAATCGTAGTCCTGGCGGGCTACTTCCTTGGAAGACTGAATAAAGGCCTGCTCAAGATCCAGGGAGAGCCCGTCCTTCCCTCCGTCTTTAAGCACCGCATTATTGGCCATGATCACACGCCGTTCTCCGTCGCTGGTTCTGTCCAGAATGAGGACGGAATCAATGGAATTCCCTATCACTTCTCCGGTGACTATGACCGTTTCCTTGAAACGCTTCACCGAATTGGCCTCCAGTTCCAGAGCCGGGGTCGAGACAAGGATACGGCGGTAAAGCCGGGCAAAGGAAACGGTTCCTGCGGGAAGCAGCACATCATTGGCAAAAAAGGAGAGCAGGGAAATTACCACTCCTACTAAAATTGCAGGAATAAAAATGTTCCGGTACGAAAGACCCGATGAGAGCATCACAAGGATTTCGTTATCGCTTGTCATCCGGCCTATGGTCATGAGCGTTCCCACAAGGGATGCAAAAGGAGCCGCCATGGCGATTATCGAAGGCAGGGAATAGAGCACGAGAAGGGCCACCTGATTAAAGGGCACATGCTTGGTAAGAATCTCCTGGGCCATCAGGAGAAGCTGGTTGACGAAAAAAATAAAAAAGAAAAAGAGAAAGGCAACCCAAAAGGAAAAAAGAGTCTCCATGATCACATAACGAAAGAGGGTTTTTGAAATACTAAGCCCGTGTTCCAGTCCTGCCTCTCCGGGCTGCGGGCCTAAAGAAATTGCTTGTACGCCGCCGCTTTCAGCGGTTTGCGCTTCATCCGGGCCGGTTTTTTCCATACCCTATATTCCCGTAGAGCCGAAGCCCCTCCTGCCCCGCATGGTCTCCGACAGCTCTCCGCTTTCTTCAACGGGAAGCCGGGCTACCGGGGCGATGACCAGTTGGGCAATACGATCCCCGTTTTGAATGACAAAGGGTTCAATCCCCAGATTGACAAGCAGGATCTCCAGTTCTCCCCGGTAATCCGAATCTATGGTACCAGGAGAATTGAGGATCGTAACACCGTGACGGGCCGCAAGACCTGAACGGGGCCTTATCTGGGCCTCATAGCCTTGAGGTATCTCAACGTAGAGGCCGGTTGGAATTTTGGCCCTGCCCATAGGAGGCATCAGCACCTCTTTCTGAAGAAAGGCCCGCAGATCCATTCCCGCCGCTCCCTCGCTGGCATATTCAGGCAGGGAGACACGGGGATCCTTCCGCATGATTTTCAGGCTAACGGCGGAACCTTCCGCCATCCCTGTGTCCCTGCCGGGGCCGCTCGTCCCTGCCCTGTCCGGCGGGAATTTCACCGTCCGGGTCAATTGCATCGATATAGGAAAGGTTAAGCCGGCCCATTTTGTCAATTTCCAGAAGCTTTACCGGGATCTCCTGACCTTCGTGGAGAACTTCGGTAACCGTATTGATCCGCTGCCGGGACAGCTTACTGATATGAACAAGCCCTTCCTTGCCGGGGAGAATCTCCACAAAGGCGCCGAAATCCATGATCCTCATGACTTTGCCGTTGTAGATCCGGCCGGTTTCAGGATCCGCGGCGATACCGATAACGGCGTCCCTGGCTTCTTCCGCATCCTTGGCATTCTTTCCGTAGATGGTCACGGTACCGTCGTTTTCGGTATTGATGGTAACCTTGTACTGTTCACAGAGGGCTTTAATGTTCTTGCCCCCGGGGCCGATGAGTGCGCCGATCTTGTCCACCTCGATCTTGAGGGTAACGATCTTGGGAGCGTATTCACTGATTTCGGAAGAAGGTTTTGAAATAGTCGCCTTCATGATGGAGAGGATGTGGAGCCTTCCCCGCCTGGCCTGATCCAGGGCCTTCCGCATGATGGCAGTGGAAACACCGGCAATCTTGATATCCATCTGGAAACCGGTGATCCCGTCCTGGGTACCGGCAACCTTGAAGTCCATGTCTCCGAGGTGATCTTCTTCCCCCAGAATGTCGGAAAGAACGGCAAAACGTTCACCATCCTTGCCGGAACCTTCCGTGATAAGGCCCATGGCGATACCCGCAACAGGTTTTTTCATCGGTACCCCTGCATGAAGCATGGAAAGCGTGCCGCCGCAAACGGATGCCATGGACGAAGAGCCGTTAGACTCCGTAATTTCAGAGACCACCCGGATGGTATAAGGAAATTCATCTTTTCCGGGTACCACAGCTTCCAATGAACGGCGGACCAGGTTTCCGTGGCCTATCTCCCGGCGGCCTGTAGCCATCCGGCCTACTTCTCCTACCGAATAGGGAGGAAAATTGTAGTGCAGGATGAAATTCTCCCGTTTATCCCCTTCTATGTCGTCGAAGATCTGTTCATCAAAGACAGTTCCCAGAGTGCTTACCGCAAGGGCCTGGGTCTCCCCTCTGGTAAAGAGGGCTGAACCATGGGGCCTGGGAAGAATTCCCACTTCACAGCTAATCGGCCTGATATCCTCAAGCCCGCGACCGTCAACCCGGCGGCCCTTGTCCAGAATCGAAGAGCGGAGGATCTGATACTGCATGTCTTCAAAGAGAGAGCCAAAAAGTTTGTTCTGCGTTTCATCTTCCAGTTGAGATGCGTATTGTTCCGTGATTTCTTTTTTTACTGCCCTTATTCCGTCGTGCCTCTCTACCTTTGTGGGGAGGAAACAAGCCTTTTCAAGCCTTGGATAGGCTGCTTCGCGGATGGCATCTTCATTCTCCAGCTTGACGCCGAATTCGGTGAGGGGAAGTTTTTCTTTCCCGGCAAGCCTGCGAAGCTCTTCCTGAAGATTACAGAATTCAAGGATCACCTCGCGGGCCTTATCCAGGGCTTCGATCATGAGATCTTCGCTGACCTCTTTGGCTCCCCCTTCCACCATGGTGATACCGTCTTTGGTACCTGCCACCACGATTTCCAGAGCGGATTTCTCTATTTCTTCATAGGTGGGATTAACCACAAGTTCCCCGTTAACCTGGCAGATCCTCACCCCGGCGACGGGGCCGTTAAAAGGGATATCGGAAATATGTACCGCCGCGGAACTGGCTATGATGGCAAGAATATCGGGAGGATTGATCATATCGGCGGAAACCGTCATGGGTACAATCTGGATCTCCCGGCCGAAACTCTTGTCGAAGAGAGGCCGCATGGGCCTGTCTATGAGCCGGGAAATGAGGATCTCCTTATCCTTGGGCCTCCCTTCCCGCTTGATGAAACCTCCGGGGATCTTCCCGGCGGCATAGTATTTTTCATTGTAGTCAACAGTCAGGGGAACGTAGTCGAGACCTTCCACCGATTCCGAAGATGAGCACACGGTGGCAATCACCGCAGAACCCGCATACTGGGCAAAAACAGAACCGTTGGCCTGCTTTGCGATCCTGCCGGTTTCGAGTATTAAGTCTTTCCCGGCTATTTGATAGGTTACTTTTTGAAGCATTATTATTTGCGGATCCCCAATTCCTTGATGAGGGAACGGTACTTTTCAAGATCCCTGTGCTGAAGATATTTCAGAATCCGGCGGCGGTGACCGACAAGGATTAAGAGACCCCGGTTACTGGATTTGTCCTTCTTGAACTGTTTGCAATGCTCTGTGAGCTGGTTAATCCGCTCGGTAAGCAGGGCAATCTGTACTTCCGCAGCGCCGGTATCTTTTTCGCTTTTACCGAATTTACTGACAAGGGAAGTTGTTTCATCTTTGCTTAATGCCATATTTTTATTCTCCTTGGAAACAAATTAGTGTCTGTCCATAAGGCCGGTTACTTTACCAACAGAACTCTGCGTATTCCGCAGCTGAAACTGAGGGAATCGACAGACGACCGTCATGAACCGTGAGAATTCTTTCGAGCCATTCACCACCATTACTCAATACCCTGACAGGATACACACCTGCCGGAGGCAAGAGCCGTAAAGCAGCCTTTGCATCCCAGTAAAAACCGTCTCCCGTCCTGAAGGCTTCAATTCCCTGAAGGTCAATCCCGTAAGGTCTTCCTAAAAGGGAAGCGGCTCCCCGTAAATCCCCTTCCGCTACAAGAGAGCGAATCCTGCTGGAACTGACAGGCCGCCGGCCTTCCATAAGCGGCGGCAAGACCTCTGTTTTAACCCCCGCCTTTTCGCAGATACTCTTAAAAAGGGCGGCGTCGGTATCTTGTCTGAATCCGCAATGGAAATTGGAACCTACAACCATAAGGCCGATTTTATGCCTTACGGTTAAAAGACGGATAAATTCTCTTCCCGATAATGTACTGAAACCGGTAGAAAAGTCAATAACCAGAGCCCGAAATACCCCAAAACTTTCCATAACGGCCAATTTTTGGGAAAGACTGGTAATCTCTCCATGCCGGCTTCCCTTTTTAAGGATTTGACGGGGGTTTTGGGCAAAGGTAAGGACTGCCGGAACATGGGGAGAGGCTGTAATACGCCGGATTAACTCCTGATGGCCCCGGTGAACCCCATCAAAAACACCGATGCTGAGGGAAATTCCCTCCTCCGGCTCTGATATTCTGTTGTGCGTGTAGTCCAGCCAGTCAATAATTTGCATGTGTCCCTTCAGGCCGCGAACGAAAGAAAGGTGATGGGCCGGCGCCGGTTTCGGCGGCTTGTGCAAAAACAAACCCATAGCGCCAGGCGCCGGATTTTTTTTCTACGAGAGCCAGGAAGCTGTTGTCTTCAGAAAAAAGCCCTGCGCAAAAATCATCCTCGGGAAATTTTTCCATGCCGCTATCGGTAGGGAACCGTATCCCTGTATGATCCAGAAGGGGGGCAAGAGGCTTACCATGTATAATATTTTGTATATCATGAAGTTTTACTTTAATAATAGGTATTCCGAGAAGACTGAAAATTTCCGGTTTTATGCTTATGAGTGCTTCGGGGACCGCTTCCCTGAAGGCTTCTTCCACCCGGAAACCGGAAACCTTTGTCCGCCGGAGAGCCTCCAGGCGGCCCCTGCTCCCCGCGGCAAGGGCCAGATCCCGGGCCAATGAACGGATATAGGTTCCGCCGGAACAGCTTACAGAAAAAGAGGCCAGAGGCGGTTCCCAGGAGAGGAGACGGATACTATAGATATTCACCTTCCGTTCTTTCATGCGGGGAACTTCTCCGGCCCGCACAAGCTGCGAAGCCCGCTTTCCCCCGACATGAATGGCCGAATATATTGGCGGAACTTGCAAAATTTCCCCGAGAAAGGCGGGTACTGCCTCTTCTACCGCTTTTCGGGACGGAAGGGGAGCTTCGGCAGTCACGCTGCCTTCAGGATCAAGAGTATCGGTTTCTTCTCCAAAACGGATGAGGGCCTCATATTCTTTATTACAGCGGCTAAACCAGGGGCTTAGTCTCAGTGCCCGGCCCGTGAGGATTACAAGAAGCCCGGAAGCAAACTTGTCCAGGGTTCCCGTGTGTCCGACTTTTTTAGTATTCAGGGCCTTTTTTACCTGCCGGAGGCTGTCAAAGCTGGTGATCCCCGGAGCCTTGTCCAGGAGTAAAAGGCTGTCCCTATTCTCCGCCGCCGTCATCTGTCTCCGATTGTTTTGAAGCATTTAGCTCTTCAATTTTTTTTATCATGTCAAAACCTTCACGGATGCTTGAATCTTCATGGAAACGGAGATGGGGTGTCTTGCGGATATGCATTTCTCCTGCAAGCCGGGCCTGGATGAAACCAGCGGCGCTCTGCAGACCCGCGGTTCCTTTGGCAATTCCCGGCTTGCCGCTGATGTTTGAGACATACACATCTGCATAAGAGAGATCTTTTGAAACATTCACCCTGGTAATGGAGAGAAAGGAGTTTACCCGAGGATCCTTGATGCTGCCGTTGAGGATCAAGGCGCTGATCTTCTCCTGTATCAGATGACCAATACGTTCGGTACGATATTCCGGCAATTCCGCCCTCTAACTGAGTTTCCGTGCAACCTGCACTATCTCGAATACTTCAAGTTGATCGTCTACCTGAATGTCATTGAAATCATAAATACCCAGCCCGCATTCAAAGCCGGCGGCCACTTCCCTGGCATCATCCTTGAAACGTTTGAGACTGGAGATCTTTCCTGTATGGATAACTATTTCGTTCCTGATGAGGTTAACACTGGCGTTGCGCTTCACCGTACCGCTGAGTACATAACAGCCCGCAATGGTACCGGCCTTGGGAACCCTGAAGGTATTCCGCACCTCTGCCATTCCAATGACCTCTTCCTTTGTATACGGTTTGAGCATGCCTTCCATAGCCTGCTGGATCTCTTCCACCGCCTTGTAGATTACATTGTACTTCCGTATATCGACCTTCTCCTGGTCGGCAAGAGCCTTGGCCTTGGGTATAGGCCGGACATTGAAACCGATGATGATCGCATTGGACGCAATGGCCAGATCCACATCTCCTTCGTTGATGGCGCCGGGAAGGGCCTGAATGACATGAAGGCGGATCTCTTTCGTGGAAAGTTTCTCCAGACTAGACTTGAGGGCTTCCGCGGAACCCTGAACATCAGCCTTGATGATTACCTTGAGCTCCTGCATGCCGCCGTCGCTTATCATGTCGTGTAAGTTATCCATGGTAACTTTCTTTATGTTCTTGGCATCTTCAAAGCGTTTAAGTTCCTGGCGTTTGGAAGAATAACCGCGTGCAAGTTTTTCATCTTCCACCACCTGGAAGGGGTCCCCCGCATTGGGAATGCCTTCAAAACCGAGAACTTCCACCGGCATTGAAGGGGTAGCCTCTTCGAGTTTTTCTCCCTTGTCGTTGAAGAGAGCCCTCACCTTTCCGGGCCAGATCCCCGCCACAAAAGAGTCTCCCACCTTGAGAGTCCCCCTTTCGATCATGATGGTGGCAACGATGCCCCGGCCATGATCTATCTGGGATTCCAGAATTTTGCCTTCGGCAACGCGGCTGTAGTTGACCTTGAGATCGAGAATTTCCGCCTGGAGGAGTATGGTTTCGATGAGTTTATCGATACCCTGCTTCTTGAGCGCGGAAAGCTCCACAAACATGGACTGCCCTCCCCACTCTTCCGGGCTGAGTCCCAGGTCTGCAAGCTGGCTCTTTACCCGGTCAGGGTTGGCCTCAGGTTTGTCTATCTTGTTTACCGCTACGATGATCGGAACATTCGCCTCTTTGGCGTGGTTAATCGCTTCCACGGTTTGAGGCATAACTCCGTCATCAGCGGCCACCACGAGGACCACTATGTCGGTAACCTGGGCGCCTCTGGCCCGCATACGGGTAAAGGCTTCGTGGCCGGGGGTATCCAGGAAGGCGATCCGGCCCTCCGGAGTATCCACCATATAGGCGCCTATATGCTGGGTGATACCGCCGAATTCTCCCGCTACCACATCGGTGCTGCGGATTGCATCGAGAAGCTTGGTCTTGCCGTGATCAACGTGACCCATTACGGTAACCACCGGCGGCCGGGGCTTGAGTTCCACCCCATCATCCGAAGTAGAGGAGATCACCGTTTCATCGTAGAGACTGATGATCTTTACATCCGCTCCGAATTCCGCCGCAAGAATCATAGCGGTTTCCGCATCGATCTGCTGGTTAATGGTAACCATCATCCCCATGCTCATCAGTTTCTGGATAAGATCGGAAGCCTTGAGGTTCATCTTGCGGGCAAGTTCCGAAACGGAGATAACCTCCATAATATCGATACTCTTGGGTACCGGATTGGTCGTTTGGGTTATCTTTTTCTTGGTCTGGAGGAGTTTCTCCTCCATCTCGTGTTCTTTTTCTTTACGGTAATTAACCGTTTTCTTGGCCTTGAAGGTACGCTTCGCAGTGCCTTTGCCTTCCGGCAGAGGAGCCGCCGTGCCGGGCCCTCCGCTACGGTTGGCGCCTACTGCGGGTCTTGGGCCGAAGCCGGGTCTGCCCTGGCCAAAACCGGGCCTGCCGCCGCCGGGACGGGGGCCCTGACCAAAACCCGGCCGCGGAGGGCCTCCCGCGGGACGGAAACCGCCTTCGCCGCGCGGAGGGCCTACGGGACGGCCTCCGACTCTTCCTACCGTTCCGGCGGGACGGCCTGAGAAAGACGGCGAGGGTCCGCGTGGGCCTTCTTCACGGCGGGGGGGAGGGCCTACCGGTTTTCCCCCTACCCTGCCTGCAGCCGCCGCGGGCCGCTGAGTTACGGGGAAGGAGGCAACATGGCTCTCATCTCTGGGCTTTTCATCCCGGCTTTCCCCGGAGTCTTCGGAAGAATCCTTTGTACGTTGACCCGCTACAACTACCTTGGGCTGCACCTTCCTCGGATTGGGCGCCGCAGAAGGATTCCGGGGCTTCTTTTTTACCACGATAATCTTTCGGGGGGGGCCCTCGGCCTTTCCTTTCCGGGAGCCATCCTTTTTTTCGGGAGAAGCTTCCTGCCCTGCTGCTTCATGTTCCGCCGGACTGTGCTTGATGAGTTCCGCTTTCGGTTTTTGTGTGTTTTCTACTTCTTCAGCCATGTTCCACCTGTATATTTTTATGGAAAACCTACATCAGGTTTCTCCATGATGCTCCGTTTATCCGGTTCATCCTTCGTCCTCGTATTCAAAGCTCAGGCCAATACCACAATTCGGACAAACCGTCATATCAATGGTTATTTTGGCCCCGCATTCGGGACATTCATACTCTTCCGTTTCCGGTTCAGGCGCAGCCTCCGCTTCCTGATCGGGACCTTCCTCTTCGGCTTCCCTTTCAGCATACTCGCCCTGCTCTTCTTCCACAATCTCTACATTTTCTTCGATGAGTTTCTGGAGGGTTTCAAGCTGTTTCGCATTGATGCCTTGAACCGCAATGAGTTCCTCCTGGGACACGGCAAGGTAGTCTTCGATAAAGTCGATGCCCGCGTTGAGCAGCGCCTCGGCAACCGCAGGATCCACCCCGGGAAGTTCCGAGATCCGGGAAATTTCTTCCTCGTATTCTTCGTCATCTCCGAAAAGCTGGGATACTGCCCTGCGGGATTCCGCGGCAATATCCATGGCCTCAAACTGGGCGTCGGTTTTGACATCGATGCTCCAGTCGCAGAGCCGGTTGGCAAGCCGCACGTTGAGACCCTGCTTGCCGATAGCCAGAGAAAGCTGGGTATCGGCAACCACCACCAGAGCCAGGTGTTTGGTTTCATCGAGAATGATCACATCCCGGACTTCCGCGGGGGAAAGGGCATTCTTGATAAAGTTATGGGGATTGGGATCATACTTGAGGATATCGATCTTCTCTCCTTCCAGTTCCTTGATAATCGCCTGAATCCGCACGCCCTTGAGGCCCACACAGGCTCCCACAGGATCCACGTCTTCCCTGTTGGAATATACGGCAAGCTTGGTTCTGTAGCCCGCCTCGCGGACGATTTTGTGAATCTCCACGGTTTTGTCGTAGACTTCGGGAACTTCAAGTTCAAAGATAGCCCGGACAAAATCCGTATGGGTTCTGGAGAGGACTACCTGAAGGCCCGTGGGAGTCTTGTTCACCTCCGTGATAAGGGCCTTGATCCGGTCATTTACATGGTAGGTTTCCCTGGGGCTCTGATTCTTCTTGGGAAGTATGCCTTCCATTTTACCCAGATCCACATAGATGGTGCCGTTCTTTTCCCGCTGGTAGTATCCTATGATGATCTCCCCTACCTTGTCCTTGAATTCCGAATAGAGGCTGTCTTTCTGGATCTCCCGGATAGACTGACGCGCGGTCTGTTTGGCGCTTTGTACCGAAATGCGGTCAAAGTTTTTCGGATCAACTTCGATGAGAAGTTCATCGCCGATCTCCCCATTGGGGTTAAGTTCCATGGCTTCGTTTATATCTATCTCCGTAGCTTCATCAACGCCGTCAATTTCTCCATCAACAATTTTTTTCTGGGCATATATGGATACTTTCTTGTCATCGGAAAAGCGGACGATGGCGTTATCCACATTTCCATACTTGCGTTTATAGGCTGCAAGGAGTGTGTTCTCAATAGTCCTCAGTATCAACTCTTCGGATATACCCCGTTCCTGGTGTATCTGACGAATTGCATCCGATATGTCTATGGCCACTTTAGGTATGCCTCCTTCAATAGGTTTTACTCTTATTCCAGAGAATAATCGAGCTTTGCTTTTGCAATAAGTGAATAAGGAATACTTAATTCCCCTTCCTTAATCCGTAACACTATACCCTCTTCATCGGAGGAAAGCAGTATGCCGCTGCTCCAGTCCGAAATATCGGTACGGTAACAGCGGATACCCCGGCCTCTATAGTGGGCAAATTCGCTTCCATCCTTGATAAGCCGGTCTATTCCCGGGGAAGATACCTCCAGATAGAGATTCTGTCCGGGAAAAGCCAGTTCCAGCCGGGGAAGTACGGCGTGATGAACCCGGGAACAGTCATTAATACCAATGGGAAGGGGTTTCTCTTCGAGCCGTGCAGGAGAGGAAAGGCTCAGGCCGGCCGCCAATGCGGCTCCCCTGGAAACTACCACCCGTATCTGAACCGAACCCCTGTGCCGGGAAACCGTTACCTCGATGAGATCCAGGCCCAGCCCCTCTACCACCGGCCCGATGGATTCCAGCAAGGAGCTATCATCTTTCCCCCTGCCGTAGTTCATTATTTTCCACCTTTTCTTAAAAAAAAAGGGCCTTGAAAAGACCCTTTTTATGATAAGTTTATTTTTCTAAAACTATAATAACAGGTAGAGAAAAATATGTCAACTGCACGCGTTGCCTCATTGAAAATGTTACCGAAAAGGGACTATGCCTCAAAATAAAGATCTAACCCGCATACTCATCCCCATGATCATCTTTAACACCACCAAACCCGGTTTGGACGATCCCGCTGTACGCCGGGCCATCGCTATGTCTCTGGACTACGACCCGATCGGAACCAAGGCCATGAGCGTCTATACCGCCAGGATGGCACCCTCCTTCATGCTCCCCGTTCCCGCGAAACAGGCCCTGATCGACACCTAAGCCCTCAAGCCCTATCAGTGGGGCAGGACGGATATTGCCGGGGCCAGGCGCCTGCCGGACGAGGCCGGCTGGGTCCGGGACGCCGACGGCATCCGGGTCAAGGGACCGTAAGGCTTTCCTTTCAGGCGGAATACCTCTACGGCTGGCCGGACTGGAACGCCTCCCTGGAAATTGTCGCCCGGTCGGCGCGGCAGCTCGGCATGGATATTGCCGCCTATTTCCCAGAAGCCAATATCTGGCATCAGAACAGGGATAACTACGTCTTCGGCATCCTTATGGACAGCCTCGGCGGTACCGGCGCGGTTTCTCCCTGTACCCGGGCTTACGCCGCCATCGGTTCCATGGATCTTCCCCCGGCGGGAACTCCCAACCGGGTACAGAACTTTGGCCGCTGGGTGAACCAGGAAGCCAACCAGATCATCAACCGGCTTGCCTCCGAAACCGATGCCGCAAAGCTAAAGCAGCTCTGGACCAGGCTGAACATCATCTGCCTTCAGGAGATGCCCGCCGCAGGGCTTATGTACCGGCCCGGGGGTTTCCACACCGTAAACACCTCGGTATGGACGGGCTTCCCCAGGCTCAACGACGGCGCCAATATTCCGCCCACGATCCGCGCCAGCGGTTACGGGGTAAAAGCCCTCTATCATTACGCCGAACACCCTGGATTTTTTTTTGCCGAAAGAGCCGGCATAATTCCGCAAATCCGGTTTATCTTTTCAGTTCCACTGTATAGGTGAAAAAATCACCCCGGACGATTGACACACAGTATTCAATAATCTTCGGCCCGTCAAAAGTTGTTCTTTCGATATGGATGATGGGCTTTCCCATTTTAAGATTCATCAGTTTGGCCTCATATGCGCGGATAGCATCGGCGCGGAATTTTTCTATGATCTTCTGAGGATTAACCCCCAGGCCGCGCATGGAATTATACAAACCATTTTTTATAATGTCTTTTTCTTTCAATTTGGGACAACAACTATAAGGAATATAAGAGGTTTCCACCACATAGGCGGTATCGTCTACTATACGCAGCCGAAACACTTTAAATATTTTTTCATCCTTCATGATTCCAAGAGATTCGGCAATAGAGAAGTCGGCTTTCTCTACGGTGAATGAGAGCATTTTAACATGTTCTTTTTCCCCTTTTTGTAACAACGCTTCGCTAAAAGAATAAAATTTTGAAAGTTTTTGTTCAAAATTGATACTCGCCACAAAAGTCCCTTTGCCCTGAAAACGAACCAGATATCCGCCATGAACGAGTTCTTCGACAGCTTTCCGTACCGTTATGCGGCTTACATTGTACATCCGGCAGAGTTCAATTTCGGGAGGTATCTTTTGTCCGCTTTTCCATTCATTGTTTTGAATTTTTTTTAAAAGTTCTTCCTGGAGCTGGTAATAGAGAGAGACCGGTTTTGATCTATCGAATACAAGCGCCGTTTCATTTTTATTTGTCATTATAAACCTCCCAATTATCAGGGAAACGCTGATTAAATAGTGTCTGTTCATAAAGTCGGTTACTTTATGGACAGACCTTGCATCTGCTCATTTCATTGCGCACATACCGCATTAAAGCAGCGTTGATTTATTCCCGATTGAATACATCAGCACTTCCTTGGAGTTAGGCTGGATATCCGCCTGCGCATTCAGGGGTAAGGATCGATTTACCGGCGCAGCCGCAGATCCGCATCTTTTCGATAACTTTGGCACGGACGGCATCCCGGCCGGCGGCGCCGTATTTTTTCGGATCCGGGACACCGGGGTCGCCGGAAAGATATTTCTGCACCGCCCCGGTATAGGCGATCCGCAGTTCCGTGGCAAAGTTTACCTTGGCTATGCCCCGTGAAATACAATCCATAACCACTTCATCCGCCAGTCCCGAAGCTCCATGGAGTACCATGGGTACGGTAACAGTTTCTCTCAGTACGCTGATCAGTTCCGCTTTTAAAACAGGAGTTTCCTTATAAACACCGTGGGCGGTACCCACCCCTACAGCAAGAGAATTAACTCCGGTCTTTTGAACGAATTCAGCTGCCTCTTCAGTGTCGGTGTAACCGGCGCCGCCTTCCTGATCATCCTCTTTTCCACCGACTTTTCCCAATTCCCCTTCCACGCTTACCCCATTGGGTTCGCATATTTTTACTACCGGTTCGGTAAGGGCAATATTTTCTCCCAATGGCAGTTTGGAACCGTCTATCATGATGGATGTATACCCGGTTCGCAGGGCCTGGGCGGCAAGGGAAAAAGTATCACCGTGATCCAGGTGAATGGAGACCTCCACAGGCGATTTTTTTGCCCTGGTCAGTGCGATGGCGAAGTAAAGATCCAGGCTGCCGTACTTCAAGGTTCCGGGAGTAGTTTGAATGATAACCGGCGCCTTGAGTTCTTCGGCGGCTTCTATGACGGCCTGGATCATTTCCATATTCTCGGCATTGAAGGCGCCTACGGCCCAGCCGCCTTCCCGGGCTCTCTTTAGCATGGATTCTGTATTTATCAAAGGCATAGTTACTCCTATAAAAAGCGGCGGCATTGACGCTTGCGTTAATCGAAGCGGAACGAAGTTCCGCATAACTCCTTGGACTTGTCCGGGAACCCGGTTGGCCCTCTTTTGTTCTCTGAAGAAAATCCCGCGGCCACGGAATAAAGGGCAAGGGTTTCCTGAATATGGGCAATGACGAGGTTCCGGGGTTTTGCCGAAATGTATCCTTCACTCACGGCATCAACGAGATTAGGCATAAACTGACTAATGAGACTGTAAGGTATTCCGGTACGGGAAAGATTGGTAAAGAGTTTATCCACTGAAGCGGAGAGTTCGCTTCTGCTCCAATAATACCGGCTCCGATCACTTAAGCTGTATCTTCTGCTAAAGCGTTTCTCTTCTTCGCTCCCGTGGTAGTACTTTTCCCAATAGTTGGGCCGGGAGGCAAGCATTAGCTCTTCCATGACCTGTTCCAGTGCGGAACAATCTTCCTCCCGGTGAAAAAGTTCTTTTTCAATCCGGGCAAGAGAGAAAAGAGCTTCCCGGTAACGGAATGTGAACCAGGGACCGGCTTTTAATATACAAAAGTGGTCTTCCACCATTTCCCGAAGCCCCGAGGCTCTCTGGTAATCTGTGGAATGGACTTCAAAAACAAGATGAGTATCATCCAGTGAGGCGCTTAATTCATGGGCCTCAAAACGGTCATAATAAAAAATCTGATGATCGGAAAATTCGAGCCCCGGCTGGGCCACAATGCCGATAACCCGGTTCCAGGCATCTTCAAGATTTGCGTCACAAAATACTTTTTGATGCACTGCGATGGTTTCAAGCAGGCTGCTTCGGGAACTTGGCCGGGGTGCGGCCTCCTCCTTCCTGGCGCCGCCGGGTACGGGCACTTCGGTACCGATGATATACAGGGGTTTTTCTTTCTGTCCCTCCGCTGTTTTTTCGCAGACCTTACAGAGTTCCACTGCCCGTTCAGCCACTATCCTGTCCGGCAGGGGAAGCTTCCGGTCTCCCGGATCATCGGCGCAGAACATGCTCGTATCCAGATGGATTTTTTTATAACCCGCTTCCACATAGGCCTTTACGAGGGTTCGCCCTTTCTCCATGGCGCTCCGGGAATTCTCCCGTTGCCACACATTCGGCCCCAGGTGATCCCCGCCAAAGATTATCCGATCCGGCGGAAAATCCAGGGCAAACGCAATAGATTTTACAAAGGCTATAAACTGCGCGGGGTTTAATCCGGTATAACCGCCGAATTGATCTACCTGGTTTGAAGTAGACTCAATCAGCATAAAGCTGTTATCTTTCTTTGCCTGCAGAATCGCAGCTTCAATAACCGTTTTATGGGCACTGCAAACAGAATAGACACCCAGAGGCCCATGTTGTTTATTGTCGAGGAGCCTTTTTTTAAGTTCTTCCGTTGTATTCAGCATCCTATAAACCGCAGTACGTTTTTATAGTAATACTTATCCCTCTGGGCCTGAGTTGTCTTGACAAGATCCAAAGCTTCTTTATCCATGGCCAGAATATCTTTGGTATAACCGGAATTGTAGTTGTTATTACAATCAGTCCCAAAAATTACATTATCCTCTAGGTCGTAGCCAATGGTATAAACCTTGCCCAAAACTTCATTCCGGTATATTTTGGGCGTCCCCGGCGTCGTGTCGATGAACATTTCCGCGTTGGTGGTTCCCTGTTCAAGCATACTCCTGTAATGACCGTACATGGAAAGATTTTCGTCATGCCAGGGCCAGGAAACATGGGCCAGGGCAAAACGCAGTCTGGGGATCTCCAGAAGTTTTTCAAATCCTACCGGCCGGTTGTACCGGGAAGAAGCCCCGGGGCCGTAAAGTATTCCCGAATGAAAAAGAATAGGCTTCCCTTTTTGGGCAATATAAGTCCACACCTCCATGGGCTTTTCATCGCACGGGAAGTGCCGATTACAGATTACCTTGAATCCCCTGATTCCCGCATCTATAGCCCTGTCAACCTGCTTTATGGCGTCGCTTTCCAGGGGATCGATCCAGAAAAAAGGAATAATACGATCGGAATAGGCAGACCAATCCATTACAGCCTTCAGGGTTTCGGCAGGGTTAAGCATTTTCTTTTCAAGCAGTTTCCCTTCGGGGCTGTAATTGTAAAATGATGCGGGATGATTGGAAAAAAGAATCATTTTATCCACCCCCGCTTCATCCATACTTTTGAGCAGAGCGCCCTTGTCCTCTACTTCCACATGAGTGTGAACATGACAGTCAATAAGCATAATATTCTCCCCTTGGTTAACATGGATATAGTGTTACACCCGATTTGGTAGAATAGACTCTAACTATAAAGGGCGTTAAATGGATTGTCAACCATAATAATTAAAATTCGAAGCTGTTCCAAAACCTCAGTTTTTTGAACGGCTTCCCCGGATTTGAGGGGAAAACCGGGGCTTTTGACCGGTTTTTCCAAGAACCTGTTCCAAAACCGTACGCATTAGCGCACAGTCAATTAGTTTTGGAACAGGCTCATTCTCTTTGAATTTTTGCTATGTGATATCCCGGCATTTGACAGGTATGCTCCAAGGTGATAATAATGTTATAACAATGATATGATCGAGGCAGATACATGGATACATGGGAAACTTTTTACGGATTTGATGAGCACTGGTTTTCATCAAAAAAATGCGCCTATACCTCCGCCGAGATAGCCCGGCAGGGCAGCCTTTGGCGTGTATTAAGCTCTTATCTTCTTTCAAAGAAGGATATAATTCTTGATTTTATCGGCAGGATGGGAGGTCTTGGAAAGAGGCGCATAATCCTTACCGGTGCGGGGAGTTCCGCCTTTGCAGGAGAAGCCGCTGCTCTTATGGCCGGCAAAGCCTGGGGGCTCCCTGTTGAGTCTATTCATACCACGGATATTGTCTCTTCACCGTATTCAGTGCTTTTCCCCGACGTTCCGACTCTCCTGGTTTCCTTTGGGCGCTCGGGCAACAGCCCCGAATCGACGGAAGCGGTTAAATATGTCCGTACTATTGTGAAAGATCTCTACGAACTGGCGTTGGTCTGCGACAGTGAGTCAAATCTCGCCAAAGTAACATCAGCGGGAAAGGGACTCGCCCTGATCATGCCCGAGGGGTCAAGTGATAACGGATTTGCCATGACCTCCAGTTTTACCTGTATGGTTCTGGCATGCTGCGCTTTTTTGAGCGCCGAAAACATCGGGGCTGTTGTAGAGGATATAAACCGGCTTGCCGGTGTTTTTGACAGGCAGGGGAAAACCCTGGCCGCTGTTGCGCGTACATGGGCGGAAACCGGCTATGACCGCCTTGTTGTCCTTGGCAGCGGCTGTCTGCGGGGATTGGCCCGGGAAGCAGCCCTCAAATCCCTGGAGCTCACTGCCGGTGCGGTGAGTACCAGCTGGGACAGTTCTCTGGGATTCCGGCACGGCCCAAAATCAATAATCAAGGATAAAACCCTTACAATACATTTTGTTTCCCCCGATTCTTTCACTACCCGTTACGATCTGGATCTCCTGGAAGAAATTAACCGGCAGAAAAAGGGGAACAAGGTAATTGCCCTGAGCGGCGAAAAACTTTCGCTTCCGGTAGACGAGAATATTGTAATAGGGGGAGAAGGTTACGGTGAAACAGGCGAAATCTGCCGGGGTATTTCTTATCTTGTCTTCTGCCAACTTTTGGCGATGTTTAAATCTTTGTCCCTTGGAATTCCTACCGACAATCCTGTTCCTTCAGGAGAGCTTACCAGGGTGGTTTCAGGGGTAACTCTCTATGAACTGGGGAAATAAAAAATGGCGGATACAAAATTTGACGTTCTTGCCATGGGCGAACTCAATACCGATCTCATTATTACCGGGTTAAAGGAAGCGCCGTCTTTGAACCGTGAAATCATTGCGGGAGGATTTAAAAAAACCCTTGGAAGTTCCACAGCTCTTTGCGCGGCGAATCTTGTGAAACTCGGCCTCACGGCTGCTTTCTGCGGAAAAACCGGCGATGACGAAGACGGCCGCTATGTAATACGGGAACTGGAGAACCGGGGTATCGATACAAGTTATTGTATAACGGCTCCGTCGGAAGAAACCGGCGTCACCCTGGCTCTTAACTGGAGCGGGGATCGGGCGCTTGTTACCGTCCTGGGAACGATCAGCACTTTTTGTTTTGCCGATATTGATCCTGCTGTTTTGAAGAGTGCCAGGCATATTCATGTGGGATCTTTTTTTCTGCAGGCCGCCCTGCGGCTGGATCTGGCGCAGATCTTCAAAACCGCTCATGGTTACGGGGTAAGCACTTCCCTGGATGCGGGATGGGATGATAGTGGAACCTGGGATTTTGGCATCAGGGAGGTTCTCTCTCATACGGATATTTTCTTCCCCAACGAAACAGAAGCTTTGAACATCACCGGGAAATCATCCCGTGATGACGCCGCACAAGAATTGGGAAAATTCTGCGCTACGGCTGTAGTAAAGAGCGGAAAAAACGGGGCCTGCTGTGTAAGCGGGGGCAGGTTGTTTTCAACAACAGCTTACAGTGATGTCAGGGTGATAGACACTACCGGTGCGGGCGATTCTTTTAATGCGGGTTTTATCTACAGTTTTATCCGGGGTTTTCCGGCCGGACAATGCCTTGAATACGGGAATGCCTGCGGTAATGTCTCGGTCGGCGTTGTCGGCGGCGCCAATGCGGACTTGAGCGTTAAAAATGTCGAAGCTGTGATGGCGGATCATGGGCGCATATAAACATTTCATTTTCGATATGGACGGAACCTTGTCGGATACGGCAAAGGCAACAAGCATTGCCTGCAATGAAGCTGCGAAAAAATTGGGACTCCCGCCTTTTCCGGTTGAACAGGTTAAAGCGGCCATGGGTTATCCCGGCCTTGAGTATTACCATGTACTTCTTGGCAATGTAAAGCCAGCCTTAAATATCGGATCGGGCATAAAACGAAGTTTTACGCAGGAACTTCTCCTGGCTTTCCAGAAAGAAACGGATCTGGGAGAGGCGCTGGAAATACAGCGTATCGGCAAGGGGATGCTTTTTCCGGGCGTTGAGGAAATTCTGGAAGAACTCAAGGACCTTGAGGTGGAATTGTATATTGCCAGTACAGGCCGCCCGGATCATATCAATCTTCTGTTGGATGTAACCGGCATTAGATCCTTTTTTAAGAGTATCTGCTGTGGAAGATCCCGAAAAGTCGAAATGACCGGGGAAATCATACGTACCGCGGGAGCTTCGTTTTCGGAAGACTGGCTTTTTGTAGGTGACAGACATATTGATGCCGAAGCGGCAAAGGGCAACGGTATCCTGGCGGTGGGCGCGGGATACGGTTACTGCCTCGAAGAGGAAAGGGAACTTTTCGACATTATTGCCGAAAGTCCGGGAGATCTTCTGAAACTGGCGAAATAGATTTACGGAGGACGAGATTTATGTTTTTTGGAAAAAAGCGTTTCAAGTTTGTCTTTATCGGCGCGGGCAGTAGTGTTTTTACTCTGAAACTTGCCGGGGATCTGCTCATGGAAAAGTGTATCGACGGAGGTATTCTGGCCCTGGTTGATATTGATGAAAAAAAACTCAAGCGTGTTACAGAAGGTGTAAAACGGCTGACGGCGCATACCGGACGGGATTTTACTGTAGAATCCCACACCCATTATTCGACGGCACTAAAAGATGCGGATTTTGTCTTTTTTACCTATGCGGTAGGGAGCATTGAGTCCTGGAAGCAGGACATAGAGATCTGCACCAAACACGGGGTTGCCCAATCGGTGGGGGATACCATAGGCCCCGGCGCCATGATCCGTATTCTCCGTTCAATCCCTTTGGCTTTGGACATTGCTCACAAGATGGAAGAAGTCTGTCCCGAAGCCTATATTATAAATTACACGAACCCTGAGGGGGCCCAGTGTCTTGCAATCCAGGCATATTCAAAGATACGCTGTTTCGGCCTCTGCCATGGAACTCCTGATACTGCCTGCGATTTGGCCGAAAAGGTTTTTGGAGTTTCACCGGAGCGGCTTAAATATGAAGCGGCGGGGGTAAATCATCTAACCTGGTTTACCAGGCTTTCGATAGATGGGGAAGATGTTTATCCGAAACTGCGGAAAGCTCTTGAAACTTCCGGCTTTGGCAAAAAGGAACAGGTCTCCGGGGATCTTTACCGGATTTTCGGCCTCTACCCTGCCCCGGGAGACAGGCATGTGGAGGAATTTTTTTCCGCCTTTCTCAAGGATAGCGTGATGAAAGAACGGAACCTCGCGTGGAAGAACAACGATTTCAAGGTAATAGACGAATGGCGGGAAAATGATCGGGAAAATCTTGAAGGGCTTATAAAGGAAAACAGAGGACATGAAAAATTCCTGGATGGATCCGGAGAGACGGCCACGCATTTTATAAAAGCCCTGGCTGCCGGAGAAGTGACAACCGAAATGGTAAATCTACAAAACAAGGGTTATATTGAAAACGTATCCCGGAACATGATAGTGGAGGTTCCCGCCTTTATTGACAGTTTCGGTCTCCACCCGCAGAGTGTGGGAAAGCTTCCCGCGGGAATAGCCGCCAAGTGTGATATTTTGGGCCGGGAGTACGATCTTCTGGTTGGTTCAGCGGTTAACTGCGATAAAGATCTGCTGCTTCAGGCAGCGTATCTGGATCCCTTAACGGCAAACTGCGATTATCCCGAACGGCTTCTTGATGAGCTTATCATGGAAAATCTGCAGTATCTTCCCCCGGGCTGGAAAAAATTCGGTTGACAGGATTCTAAACTGATTTTACAATTGTTATGACGATATAATATCTTGATTAACTTTAAGGAAGGAGCCATGAGAAAAAAATTTGTTTTTATCGGAGCCGGTTCGCTGGGCTTTACCCAGGGACTTACACGGGATATCCTGAGTTTCGACAGTTTCAAAGACGCGGAATTTCATCTGGTAGATATTCATGAAGGCCGCCTGGCCTACGCCGCAAAGGCATTGGAACACTTGATCAAGGCGGGCTCTTATGGCGCCACTGTGTACGCTGCCACGGATCGGAAAAAGGCCCTTTCCGGGGCGGATGGGGTACTCATTACCATCCTTCAGGGAGGCGTGGATGTCTGGCGCCACGATATTGAAATACCAAAAAAATACGGGGTAGATATCAACGTAGGGGATACCCGGGGGCCTTCGGGAATTTTCCGTTTCCTTCGTACCGCTCCGGTAATGCTGGATATCATCAAAGATGTAGAACAGCTCTGCCCCAATGCGGTGGTACTGAATTATACGAACCCCATGGCTCTGCTTTGCAGCTATCTTCAAAAACAAAGCACGGTAAATGTTACCGGCCTCTGCCACAGCGTTCAGGGAACTGCCGCCATGCTGGCCGGCTGGCTTGGTGCGGAAAAGAAAGACATTTCCTATACCTGCGCCGGGATCAATCATCAGGCTTTTTACCTTGAATACAAGTGGAAAGGAAAAGATGCCTATCCCCTTCTCCGGGAAGCTGTACTCAACAAACCTGAAATATACAACGAGGAATTGGTGCGGAACGAAATGTTCCTCAATCTGGGCTATTATCCCACCGAATCTTCGGGACATAACTCCGAATATAACGCGTGGTTCAGAAAAAGACCGGATCTTATCGAAAAATACTGCACCCACGGAACCGGCTGGAACCCGGGAGTTTATGCCTATATTCTCAATGAATATACGCAGAAAGAGAAAACGTGGGAAGACGAATTCAAAAAGAGGCTTGATTCCAAGGAAGTGGATCTTAAACGAGGAGAAGAATACGCCTCCAATATTTTCAACGCGATTTTCGGAGATCAGACTCCCTTTGAGTTTAACGGCAACCTGCCCAACACCGGGCTCATCCCAAACCTGCCCCCCATGGCGTGTGTAGAGGTTCCGGTTCTGGCGTCAAAGGCGGGTATCAAGCCTTTCTACGTAGGCTCCCTTCCCGATCATCTGGCGATTCTGGTTAATACCTCAAGCCGCTGTGAGGAGCTTGCCATAGCCGGGGCAATAGAGGGCAACCCTGAGAAGGTATTCCAGGCTGTCCTTTTTGATCCTCTGACTTCCAGTGTTCTTTCGATGGCGGAAATTCGTAACATGACCAGGGAGATGTTTGAAAAAAACAAACCTTTCCTGGCTTATTTTAAATCGATATCTATTTAGGGGGAAGAGCATGAAAAGAAATTTATCAGTTTTTGTGCTGGTGATTGCGGCGGTTATGGCGCTTGCCGCCGGGTGTTCAAAGAAGGAAGGCGCTGCCGGCGGCAGTGGACAAACGGTGAACCTGAGGTTTTGGACGCACCAGAACATTCCATGGAATGACTCCAACGACAGATTGGCGGCCGGCTTTATGCAGGAAAACCCCGGTATAAAAATCGAAATTGAAGCTTTCCCCTACGCCGATTTTGAACAGAAAACCCAGACGGCCCTGGCCTCAAAAACCGGCGGCGCGGATATTTTCGAACTCTGGGGTGGCTGGATTCTGGATTTTGCCCCCACCGGCGCACTGTCTTCCGCTCCGGATGCGCTGATCGACATAATCAGGAATGACAGCTATGACCCTGTACTGGCCGGTGTTTATTATGACGGGAAGTATTACGGCGTTCCTATTGAATTCAATCAGGAAGGCGCCGGGATGCTCATCCTCAAGCCCTGGTTTGAGGAACACGGTGTCGCGTATCCCAAGACATGGGACGAGATGATCGACATAGCCCGGAAAAACAGAATTTACAATAACGGTACATTTGAACTCAAGGGCTGGAATTTTATCGGCAACGACACTCTGCTTTTCACCTATACGGCCATGATCGTCTCCAGAGGTGGAAACTTTCTTGAGAACGGCGGACACAGGTTCAATTTTGATACCCCCGTTGGAAAGGAAGCCCTTCAGGCCCTGGTTGATTATGTGGTAAAAGACCATCTCACCGATATTAGTACCTTCCTGGGATCCGGCTTTGACAATGAGTATGAAGTATTTAACGGCACCGGTCTTATGGCGCCCAGAGGCTTCTGGACTATTCCTACGGGAAAGGAAATGTATGGCGCTGAATACGGCATAGACTTTGACTATATTGCCCTTCCGTTTTACGGGCCGGAAAAGAAATGGGTAGCCGAAACAGGCTGGAGCCAGGCTGTTAACTCCGGTACTCAGTACCCCGGGGAATCATGGAAATTTGTGGAATACTGCCACAGGACCGAAAACCTCATACAGATGGCAATTGACAGAGGCATGATTCCTCCCCAGAAATCGGCCGCTACCAGCGCCGCATATCTTAACGCCTTGCCCTATGTCAAACCCATTGTGGATGTTCTGGACGGGGCCCAGCATATCGGCTATATTAATACCGATGTGATGAAGGTTGCCCTGGTTAATGTCTTTGTGGACATGGTACAGAACGGATTAAATGTAGACGCTGCCGTCAAACGGCTGAATGACGAGTTAAACACGGCAGCAAAATAAGGGATCGGGTTTAACCGGGGAGGCGCTTTATGAAAAATACCAAATTTGTAATTGCGGTGCTTACCCCGGTTTTTCTCTTTATGCTTGTCTTTCAGGTTGTTCCGATATTTTTGGGGCTTGGTATTTCCCTGTTTGATTACAACCCCCTCAGAACGGAGAATCACTTTATCGGGTTTTCAAACTTTGTCAGGATTGCGAAAGATCCGGTTTTCTATAAAGCCTTTAGTCATACCGTATACTTTGTGGTTTTGTCTACCGGGTTTAACATTGTTCTGACTCTGGTTATCGCCCAGATTATAAGCGCGTTTAAACAAAACAAAGTCCGTTCTCTTTTCAGAGTAATCTTCTTTATGCCCTGTGTTGCACCTTTGGCGGCTACAGGCTTTGTCTGGAGAATGATGTACGATAAGCACTTCGGCCTTATCAATATGTTCTTCAGCAGGTTCTTTGGCATCGCGCCAAGGGCATGGCTCGGCGAGGCCGGTACGGTTATGAATGCCATTATCGTTTTCAGCCTCTGGGCGGACATAGGGTACAATATCCTTCTGTTCTGCGCGGGGATTGACGGCATTCCTTCCGATTTTTATGAGGCCGCGATCATAGACGGGGCAGGGGCTGTGAGCCGGTTCTTTAAAATAACCCTTCCTCTCCTGGCCCGAACCATGTGTTTTGTTCTGGCCATGACCCTGATTTTTTATTTCCAGACCTTCGCCCAATTTGAGGTTATGCAGAGAAACCACGGCGGGCCAAATGATATAGGCCTTGTGCTTTCCCTCCTTATTTACCGCACAGCCTTTGTTTCAAAGAATATGGGTTACGCTTCGACAATATCCCTGGCCCTTTTGGTTTTGATCATGATATTCACTATTATTTCTCAGCGTTTAAATAGGGTTGACTGGGGGTATTAGGGAATGAAGGCAAAATCCGGCGTTTTCAAAATTCTCTTTATTTTAATCGGCGCTTTTTTCCTTTTCGTGATGCTTGTGCCTTATTTTTGGATGATGCTTAACACCTTCAAGAAAACTCAGGAATTAATGAGGAATCCCTACAGCATACTGCCCATCAAATGGACTATGGCGAATTACGGC
>JAITLC010000099.1 GCA_031278095.1 Treponema sp. | reverse complement strand
TTCATCCACTTCATAATATTCGGCAGCTCAAACCCGTCTTCCGGCCTGATGTAAAACGTGAGCCAGTCATCCTCAAGCCTTAAGTCCCGGACCTCGAAAACGAACCGGAGTTCCGTCTCCCGGAACACCCCGGCAAAAATCGCCATGGCATTGGCGCGACGGAACAGCGGTTCCCGGTTGTTGATACGGGTACGGATCTCATACCATACCCCCTGTCCAAGTACACGTAATTGTCTCATACGGGTATTACGGTGCTGATATGCCGTTTTGCTTCACCTGAACCGTGAAAAACAGAAAAAAAGCGGGGGGAAATCCGAATTTTTGAAACAACCCCGGTTGTATGCAATTCCGTGGATCAAGTTTAGATCTTCGGATCGGGGTATCTTCGTTCGCCCGCCTGCGGCCACGCCTAAAACTTCATGTTTTGCATGAGTTTTACAAGATAAAGCTCCACATAGAGACGGAGTGAATCCTTTCCGCTTAGTTCCTGGAGCGAAGGCGTCCGGTTTACGATGTTCGCGGCAAGGGTGGAAAGGGTTTCGTGGGTAACCTTAAAATGCTTCTGAACCCGCAAGGTTTGACGGAGGTTGTCCCGGACCAGGGATTTTACATCCTCCACCAGATCCGCCCGGGCTTTTTTGCCGATCAGCCTGATCCAGCGGTTCTCCAGTTCTTCAAGATAGGTTTCCAGGCTGTGGCTGGGAGGAACCAGCGCGGCCGCGATGACCCGGGCCGCGTGACGCAGCTCCCTGGCGCCTTCTTTTTCGGCTGACAGATCCTGTTCCTCGTCGTCAATGGAATCCTGGCCGTCTTTTTTGGCGGGCTTTTTTTTCCACAAGCCTTTAAAGAAGGCGATAAGAAAGCTGAGGATGGGCATGGAGTACCAGAAAGGCAGAAGAATCCGGGTATCGGTGATAAGATCCTTTCTTTTGAGCAGAAGCAGGGCGGAATAGGGAACCATGACCCCTTTGACAAAAATCCGGGATGACGCGGGTATGCTCTGGGTTTTTTCCAGTTCATCATACACAAGCTGGAGTTTGGGGTCCTCAAGCACCGCCGTCAGGGCGGGATGGAGGCGCCCGGTATACCTGAGGAGGAGGTTCTCAAAATCCTTGTCGTTATCCATGGCCGGCTCATGGCGGTATCCCCTGAGAAGCTTGATCCAGCGCTTTGACACCGCATCTTTGACAATACCCCTGGCCTCCTCCAAAAGCCGGGCGCAGAGGAGAAGGAGTTTGCTTTTGGACACAAACCAGCGTTCCTTATGGGGCCCGGAAATTATAAGGAGATTGGGGAGCCCGTTGCCGGTAGTCTCGGTAACTGCTTTTTGCACCCATTCGTCAAGCTCGTCCTTTGAGTACTGACCCGGAAGGAGCGTTCCTTTGGAACCGGTAAACCCAAGGATCTGGTCCATGGTGTAAAGAAAAGGCGGCTTTTCCAAAGACAGGTCCAATTCCTTAAAGGCCAGATCCTTTTCCCGTCTTTTTACCGCACGGGCCCTGTAGTAACTGTTAAAGGACTCCAGAAAGCATACGGACTGCGCCGCCGCCACATCCTCATTCAAGTGTTCTTTCTTCTTTCTTATATCGTTCTTTACCAGGATACAAAAATGAGCCCAAAAGACGTAGGCAAAGTCCTCTCCTTCTTCCATAGCCCTTATGCAGTCTGTGGGCCTTATAACGATATTATTGAGCATATCCCTGAGGTATGACTCTCTTTTCTGAAACTGGGGACTGAGTTTGCGGAGGGCATATTCCTTGTTGCCGTGGCTTTCGAGATAGAACCGGACTTTGAGGAGACAGGCGTCTATGAGCGGTTTGGGGATCATGGAACCGAGAAAAAGTCCGGTACCAAAATCATCGGGAAACCCGATTTGGACTATAGGCGGAATACCCTCCTCCGGGCGTTCCAGATACCCCGAAAAGTCATCTCCCGTATTGAGATGTTTTTTCTGGCTCTCCGGAATGACGATCTTCAGGGATTCCTCATTGGGAAAGGGAATATCCGCCTTGTTATCAATATCCGCATAATAATTCCGGAGAAGATCCACATAGAAAAAGGGCATATAGATACGGCCTTCGGGGGTATCCGAAAGAAGCTCGCACTTCCCCGTTTCGGCCAGACCGGATATTTCGGACCAGAATTTGACGCTTACATCCTGGGTCCACCTGAGCCATTCGGGCATCCTGGGGGAAACCTGTTTCGCGTACTTTTCTATAAAGCCGATGACCGGATCGATCTCTATATACGGCGAATTGTTTTTATTCGCATAGGATATTAAAATAGAATACAGATCGGTTTTCTGCGCCATAATTTCCAGACCACAGTATAACCGGAAATGCGGATTTTGTCATCAACGATCTACCCAAGACCCCGCCTTTTGGCAGGGGAGGCTCCGGGGCGGGGTAGTTCATTGTGTATTTGTTCCTTTCAGGCTTTTATACACATCCTCGATGAAGACATGCATTACCGTCTTTTTAAGCTCATCGTTATTCAAGAGCAGCGAGTAAAATTCTTCGTTCTGATCATAGCCGTCTACCAGAGCATCGTTGACCCTGTCATTATAGGTAAACTGAAAATCGGCAAAGGAATTCGTTTTGGCGCTTGCCGCCAGCCGTTCATCCTTCATTAAAATATCTTTTACCTGCAGGGCGGCTTTTATCGCCACGCCGGTAATAAGGCTTTTGTTGTATCTGGCGTTTATTTCTTCGATGATTTGAGAGAGCCGCTTTTTTTCATCCGGCCCTATGATGGGTTCACCGGGAACAGGATATTCAATTTCGGGCTGGGCAACCCATTGGGGCTGAGTAATTTCGCCGGTTTTTTGGGGTTTTTGAAAGGTTATCGTTATTTTATCGGCAATGTCAAAATCGTTTCCGCCGGAAGTTATTTCTATTTCCCTGATAAGCCAGGAAAGAAAGTTGTATTTTT
>JAITLC010000094.1 GCA_031278095.1 Treponema sp. | reverse complement strand
CGGCAGTTCCTGATCTACCTGCCCCTGCTTTTCCTGCTTAACTCGGTCTTTGGCTTTACCGGATTTATCTATGCCCAGCCGATCTCCGATATTATCACCACGATAGTGGCCGTATTATTGAGCATTTCCCTTTTCAAAAATTTTTCAAAACAGCGCCTGCTTGAAGAAAGTGAAGATCCTGTCCAGAAAAACGCGGACTAAATCCGAACTTGCTTTCCGTAAAGACGCGGTCTGATGTGTCCGATTGTAATTGTTTGTCAGGTGAGGCTGTTCCAAAATTGAAGTTTTGGAACAGAGCAACCTTTAAAAAACGCAGTTTTGCAAGGCTTTAGCCTGAAAAACTGCAAGAGCCAACGGCTCAAGCCTGATCCAAAACCGTGTGCGTTAGCACATAGTCAATTAGTTTTGGAACAGGCTCAGGCAAGGAATTGGTTAATTCCCTGCCTGACAAACCTAAGGAAACGCTGATTAAATGACGTCAATCAGCGTTTCCCTGTGTACGTGCTCATTTCATTGCGCACATACCGCATTAAAGCAGCACTGATTTATTTTCGATTGAATAAATCAGTGCTGCCCTGAATCTATGAATCATACCCGGAATTTTCCGACAATTTCAAATTATCAGAGGAGGATTTCTACGCCCCTCTTTACACTCCGGCGGAGGGAGCTATGGCCGCTTCGGCGCGGGTCTTGTTGCGCTCCTCGATTTCCTTGACAATCTGGGCGTACTTTTCCTTGGAAAGCGGATACAGGGCCATGAGGACGAACTGGATCGCCGTGATAATCGCCGGCAGGATAAACATCGTAAACCGTATCATGGCGATGGCTTCAGGACTCTGATCCGCCCCGCGGGGAAGACTGGTATCAAGAGACACCAGGGCCAAAAGGGACGTGGCGATAATGCCGCCCAGGGCGGGACCGGCCTTGGTGGAAAAACTGTAGGCCGCGGTACCGAGACCTTCCAGGCGGCGGTCAAATTTCCAGTCTCCGTATTCTAAGGCATCGGATATCATGGCGATGCCGGCTATGCCCATGGTGGCACCGAAGAAACCGGAAATAAATCCCAGGACGGTTATGCCTACGATGTTGGTTCCCATAAAGTAGGACACGATGGAGCGGATTATAGCGGCGCCCATGCCGGCGAGCCCGGGACCCTTATATCCCCATTTTCCGATGATCTTGGGTACAAAGGGCATCATAAGAAGGCCGGGGAGCATATTGATCACCATGAGCAGGGAACTGTAGGTTTCATCCATTTTGATATAATAAATCAGGAAGTACATGTTAGGCGTTCCTGAGATACCCTGAAGGGTAAAGGATATCAAGGTGACCCCAAAGACAATCATCCAAGGCATATTGCGCCCCAGGTAGGAAACATCCTTGAAAATAGACACCGCCTTTTTCTTTCTCTCTTCCTTCCTTCTGTCTTCCAGGGTGATTCCGCGTTTTTCATCCTCCGCAAGATTATCAAGATAAATCTTTTCCTGGCAGCCCCGGTAGAGAACCACAAAGAATATGCCGCCTAAGATGGCATAAAGAGAGGTGACGATGGTATACCCATAGGTACGATCGCCGCCCAAAAGGTTGTCGCCGATGAGGGCGACCAGGGGGAGCAGCCCCAGTTGAACCGCATACATCCCGATATAGACTCCGAAGAAACGGAAAGTAGCCAGTAGGGAGCGGTCTTTCTGATCTTTGGTCATAAGGGGAAGAATGGCGCCGTAACCCAGATTGCAGGCGGTGAAACACCATGTATAGATAAAGTACGCGGCGCTGACCCAGAGGATTTTCATGGTCATAGGAGCGCCTTTAGGAGCCGCGAACATCAGCCACATGAATAAAGAAGTGGGAATGATGAAAGCCTTGAGCCAGGGGTGTACTTTTCCGGTCCTGGAGTGAGTACGGTCGATCAATGCTCCGACAAGGAGGTCGTTGATGGCATCCCAAAACCGGCAGATAAACATAAGAGTTCCCACCGCCATAAGGGGAATACCGAGCATGTTCGTACAGTAGAACATGAAATAAAAAATAATAGGATGGCTTATCAGGCAACTGGCGATGTCTCCGCTTGCGTAAGACATTTTTTGCTTTAACGTTAACATAAAAACCTCCAGAATTTTTTTCCGTTATGAAATTAGATCATAACAGCTAGATACCGATTCACGGTTGTTTTCCAGATAGTCCCGTAAAACAGTTACAGTACTATTTCCGCCTTGTCATCGTCCTTTTCGACCATGCCGAAGAGCATGTCGTTCGAGAAGGTACGGCCGGGAAGCATACAGATAACGTGTACTTCGTCGGCACTGACCGAGTACTGAGTGCCATGTACGATGAGGGGATTGAGCTTTACGAATCCTCCCTTGGGTACGATGAAAGCTTCCAGGGCCTTTACCGTGAACTGCGGTGGGTTGCCGAAAGGCGGAGGGCCTACAAAGATGATGATATCCCCATCCAACGCCACGAGTCCTTCGCAGGTATACCGGTGGGCTTCCATGAAGGCCACGATATTTTTTTCCGTTTTTTTAACCTGGCAAATCGAGATGGTTGGGAGGGTTTGTCCGCCGAAATCCAGTTTGATCAGGTCAGGGAAAAAACCGAAGGGGGGAAGGACCGATTTAGCGGCAACGGCGTCATTGTCCAAAAGGTTCAAGTATTCGCCGTATTTTGCGAATCCTTCTGCTGTGATAGGTTTTGCTTTGATTACTTCCATAAGATTTTCCTTCCTTAAAAAAAGTGTTAATGGTAAAACGTTTTACCTTACAGGCTATAAATTCCCTGCTCATGGGCATTGTCGAATACCATATCCATGTAACGGGCCGCTTCCCGGAGAGCGCCGAGGTAATGCCCATATACGCCGCCGATATGGTGGATGTACGGGCCAAAGACGAGTTTTTCTTCCCATCTTTTCCAGTTATCCACTTCCAGCCATACATAGGTACCGGAACTCTCCGGTCCGGAACAGGTCTTGCCTTCGCCTCCAAAAAGCCAGTACTTACCGGTGTTTTCATCATAGCCAAGCTTACAGAGGGTAAGATCCCCATCCTTGAGATAGAACTGACCCTGGGCGTTCCTGAGCGCCGCGGAAGATTTGGGGTGCTTCAGGCTGTAGGGGAATGGCCCGCAGTGCCACAATAACTCGGAATTGTCATTCCGGGGATTGCGTATGGTGAGATCCGCAAGGAACGCGGCTTCCTCATACAGATTGACAGCCCTCAGGATGACCATGGAAAGGGCGCCATACACATCGGTTTCGCAGGAAAGCGGATATCCTTCACTGGAAAGATCGCCCAGGGAGATACACGGGGTAGCGCCCCGCCAGGCGGAAAAGGCGGACCAGCATTCAAAAGCGGCGGCGGAACACTTGTTCATCTCAAGTTGGATTTTTAAGGCCGCCTTTAAAGCACAGACCCGCTTCAGGGACTCGTCGGAATTAATACCCCCCGGAGGCGGGGGCCCAAAAGGTATAAATTCAATCGAAGCATACCGCTTTTTCATTTCCCCAAAATAATGGTCAACCTCTTTTCGTCCATCCTCAACCATCTGTTTGACAAAGGGTGGTTCAAAAGGATTGGGAGGAGCGTTGGTGTCGGACGGAGCAACCAAGCGATCCGCCATATCGCTTACCGCACTGGGGGAGATAGGTACGATAGTGATCCCAAACTTGTTCACCAGATCCCCTTCATTGGCAATGACGCTTTCAAATCCCACCGGACGAGAGCCAATCTGGGCAATCCTGGCTCCCCTCAGGTCTTTTACTATAGCGGCGGTTCTGAGGAAGTTGGTATAACCGGTTTTAAATTCCGGGCTTTCTGTAGCTACGTTGAAAATGTAACTGTACGTAACCCCCTTGCGGGCGATTACCTTGGTAGCGGCAAAGATACCGCATTGTGTATCCCGTCCGCGGTAGCCCCGATCTTCCCGGTTAGGTTTTTCGTCCCGAGGACCCCAAATCAGAATGGGCAGACCCTTAAAGGCTTCGGCTATCATGGCTGCCGGACCTTCCTCGCCAAAATCACAGAAAGGTATAAAGAGCGCATTGATCCCCGCGGCCTTGAGCTTATCAATAGACTTGGCGGCGGCATCGGCGGTGAAGACAATACCGTCAGGCACCACGTCGTCAATATCCACGATTTTGACTACGCCGGGATATATACCCCTAATTACCTCCATGATTTTCTCTTTTTCAGCCTTAGCGACATCCAGACTCAGGAACGCCCGTTTGACCGGCGTTACCCCCAACACAATGGTTTTGTTTAGCATATCCTCTCCTTGAATAATAAAAATTGTACAGTCCCGTTGACTGCATGGGCCTCCTTTAAAATATGGTTAAACGTCTAACTAACTGAGACGATTTTATCATGCCCATATCAAATGCGCAAGTTTTTTTTAAATTTGTGTTAAGCGGGCCTGTTTCAAAACTAATTGACTGTGCGCTAATGCGCACGGTTTTGGAACAGGCTCTTGGAAAACCGGTCAAAAGCCCCGGTTTTTCCCTCAAATCCAGGGAAGCTGTTCCAAAAACTGCAGTTTTTGGAACAGCCTCAAGTCATACCGGAAATATTCTCAGGGCGGCCGTATTATATGACTGTAATTGCGGCGGTCGGTCATAAGGAACTAATGTATGATGACGGCAGCGGGAAAAGCGGTTTTGTTGACCATCTGAAACCTGCTGAAGGCCCTCATTACGGTGACGATTTTGATGACCAGGAGTGTATACGCATTTTTTTAAATGGCCGGCGGAAACAAAAAAGACAATCGTAGGCCGGATAGAGAAACATCCGCCCAAGGCCCATTCATAAATAGTGCCTATCCATAAAGTCGGTTACTTTATGGATAGACCTTGCATTTGCGCGTCTTTTTGTACCAAAACGGCGCGCAAAATACCTGTTTTAAATACCTGTTTTATAGAGGCTATATCACCGTTCCGGGGTACAGCACTGCGTTCTTTGGAATGACAATGATTCCGTCAACGATGTAGTAGTTTTCGTAGTTGCCGTCATTCCGGTTTACGTTGTCCACCCCGATACGGCAGCCTTCGCCGATACGGGCATTCTTGTCAACAATGGCTCCCTTTACGATGGCGCCCCTGCCTATGCCTACGTTGGGCTGCATGCCTTCGGCATTCCTCTGTTTCTGGGTCTCCGATTCGTAGAAGTCCGCCCCCATGCAGACTACGCCGTTGAGGCTGGCTCCCGATTCAATGAGCGTTCTTACCCCGACAATGGAATTGGTGATGGCGGCATTGGTAATGATACAGCCTTCCGCAGCGATGGACTGGTTCATGTTGGAGAAGTTCATCTTTGAGGGAGGCAGGTTACGCATGTGGGTGTAGATAGGGGCGTTTTCGTCGTAGACATCGAAGGCGGGACGGAGGCTCGTCAGCTCCAGATTCGCTTCATAGAAATTTTTGATGGTTCCGATGTCTTCCCAGTAACCTTTAAATATATATGCGTTTACCTTGAGTTTGTTGATCGCCCGGGGGATGATCTCCTTACCGAAATCGGTAAGCTCGTTGGCAAGGCATTCTTCCATGCTGGCGGCATTGAAAATATAGATCCCCATGGAGGCCAGGTAGCCGTCTTCCCCGGTATTTTTTCCCTTCAATTCCTGGGGGATTTTATAATGTGAAATGTCTTTTACGGCTCCCGGTTTTTCCATAAATTCGGTGATCCGGTTGTGTTTATCCACCTTGAGGATACCCAACTGGCCTGCATTTTCCCGGTTCACCGTGGTGCACGCGATGGTGATGGCAGCCCCTGAATCCTTGTGTTTCTGCATCAGATCTCTCAAATTCATCCGGTAGAGCTGATCCCCCGAAAGGATAAGGTAGTATGAAGGGTTCTGGGTACGGAAATGGATGAAATTTTTACGTACCGCATCGGCGGTTCCCTCATACCAGCCCGAATGTTCAAAGGTCTGTTCAGCGGCCAGCACCTCTACGAAGCCGTCGGTAAAGGAGTCGAATACATAGGTCTGGGTAATGTGGAGATGAAGGGAAGCTGAATTGAACTGTGTAAGGATGTAGATCTGCTTGAGGTTGGCGTTAATACAGTTGGAAAGAGGAATATCTATCAACCGGAATTTACCGCCGAAAGGGACTGCGGGTTTGGCCCGCGCCTGGGTCAGGGGGAATAAGCGGGTGCCTTTTCCGCCGCCCAAAATAATGGATAACACTTCGGACATAGAGCGCCTCCTCCTGGTTTCATCAAATTTTAGTAAGCAGGGGCCTTTTCAAAACTCCAGTTTTTTGGAACAGCTTCCTTAGGGAAACGCTGATCAATTGACGCCAACCGGCATTTCCCTATGTATTTACTCATTCCGCTGCGCAAATACCGCATTACAGAAGCTGTCCAAACAAGTTTTCTCATCTTTTCAGACAGCCCCAACTCTATCTTTTGAAGCTGTCCGGCTTTTGAACGTAAGCATCTTTAGTATAAGTCTAAGCGGCTTTTCTGTCGATAGTTATTTTGCTGAAATTATATTATAATGGAGGCTGTTCCAAAATCCGTTGGAACAGCCCCGTGTTTCAAATGTGTCTCTTCGGACCACAAACTTAAGGAAATTGGTTATATACACTGCCAGGAGGCAGCTCGTGCATGGACAGTAGCGCCGCCCTCAAAGCCATACTGGAAAGTCCTGAATTTGCTCCTCATATTGTGGAAAACCGTCTTATTCAGGCTCAGGAAGGCCATTATACGGCTTTTCCGCCGGGGCTTGATTCGCGTATTGCCGGAAGTTTGCGGAAGCGGGGCATAGAGAAGATCTACACTCATCAGGCGGAGGTGTGGGAAGCGGCGTATACGGGGAAGCATGTGGTTGTAGTAACTCCCACCGCTTCGGGAAAGACGCTCTGCTACAACCTGCCTTCCCTTCAGGCCCTCCTTGAGGATGAAAAGGCCCGCTGTCTCTATCTTTTTCCCACCAAGGCCCTCTCCCAGGATCAGCAGTCCGAATTGAACGAAATTGTAGGTGAAGGGTTCAATCTCAAGGCGGCCACCTACGATGGCGATACGCCGGATTCTCTGCGTATTGCGGCACGGGACACAGGCCGCATCATCATCTCCAATCCCGATATGCTCCATGCGGGGATTCTTCCCAATCATCCCAAGTGGATCAAATTTTTTTCCGGTCTGAAGTATGTGGTGATTGATGAGGCTCATGCGTACCGGGGAGTCCTGGGAAGCCATGTGGCCAACGTGATCCGCCGGCTCAAACGCATTGCCGCCTTCTATGGTTCCCGTCCGCAGTTTATCCTCTGTTCCGCCACCATCGCCAATCCGAAGGAGCTTGCCGAAGCCCTCACCGGAGAAGAGATGGAACTGGTTGACAATAACGGCGCTCCCCGCGGCGAAAAACGGGTGGTGCTTTACAATCCGCCGCTGGTGGACGCTGTTCAGGGAATTCGCCGTTCCGTGGTCAGCGAAAGCCGGAGATGGATGCTTGCCTTGCTCAAGGGGGGGATCAAGACGATTCTCTTTGCCCATTCCAGGATACGTACAGAAGTTGCCGCTTCGTACATAAACGAGGATCTGGAAAACATCTATACCGATAACCGGAGAATCCGGGTGGAGGCCTACCGGGGAGGGCTTCTTCCCAACGAAAGGCGGGAAATTGAAAAAGGACTGCGGGACGGCAGCATTCAGGGGGTGGTGAGCACCAATGCCCTGGAATTGGGTATCGACATCGGCGGGCTGGATGCATCGGTGGTCGCCGGTTTTCCCGGCTCCTTCAACAGTTTCTGGCAGCAGTCCGGCCGTGCAGGCCGCCGGGGAGGAAGCTCTGTATCCGTGTTCGTGGCCTCTTCCGCCCCCCTGGATCAGTTTATCATGGAAGACCCGGACTGGTTCTTCCGCAAGACTGCCGAGGAAGGCCGCATAGATCCTGATAATCCCTATATTCTGACCGACCATGTCAAATGCGCCTGTTTTGAGCTGCCCTTTGATGATGAAGGCGGAAATTTGGAAGAAAATGTCCGCACGCCGGAGCCTTTTGGCGAAAGTGCCGCAGAAGTTCTCTCGTTTCTGGAGGAGGGGGGCATTGTCCGGCATACCGCCAATCGCTGGTACTGGTCCGACAGATCCTTCCCGGCGGAAGGCATAAGCCTCCGTTCCGCAACCGCGGATAATGTGGTAATTGTCGATGCCACCAAAGGCAGAAACGCTGTCATCGGTGAAATGGACAGGCCCAGTGCAAAGGAACTTATCTTCCCCAATGCGGTGTACATCCACCGGGGCAGGCAGTACCTGGTGGAGAGTCTCGACATTGCCAACAGAAAATGTATTGTCCGCGAGGCGGATGTAAACTACTTTACCGACGGTCTTGTTAAAACCGACATCAAGGTACTGTCGGAAGACGAACAATTCGAATTCGGAACGCGGCAGGGATCTCCTTCCGCCGTTCCGGAGCACGTCTCCGCAAACGGTACTCTGGGCGATGTGCTTGTCCGTTCCCAGGCTGCAAAATTCAAGAAGATCCGCTTTCATACACACGAGAATATAGGCTACGGGGACATAGATCTCCCGGAAGAGGAGATGCAGACCCGTTCGCTGATTCTCCGCTTCGGGCCCGAAACCGGAGGGGGCGCCGTCCTTGCCTCCATGGACGAAAATACCGCCGGGGCCGCTCTTTCCGGAGCGGGTACCCTCATAAAAAATATCGCTCCTGTGTACCTTCTCTGCGATTCAAGGGATCTTGGTCTGGCGGAACGGGTGCGGGATCCCCATTTTGGAGTCCCTGCGCTTTACATCTACGACAAATACCCCGGCGGCACCGGCCTCTCGGAGGCGCTTTCCGGCAAGATTGAGTCCCTGTTCCGTTACGCCCGGGAGGCTCTCTCCCGCTGTCCCTGTAAAACCGGCTGCCCTTCCTGCGTGGGACCCGGCGGGAACAAGGCGGCGGCGGCAGTATTCCTGCAGGCCCTGGCCGGAGAAAGCCGGGAATGAAGGAAGGACTGCTTCAACAGCGGCTCCGGCGGATCAGGCAAAGCGGGACCGAGGAGGGAAGGTTTTCTTCCCCCGCGTCCCGGTCCGTAAAACCGCAGTCCGGGGTCTCTGCGGAATTCGGTCCCGAATGGCGGGAGGCGGACTTTCAAACTCTTAAACGCAGCGTTACTGTTGATATTGCAGAAACCCTGCCGGAAGTTTTTCCGTCCGCCCTTCCCATCCTTATTCCGGATCTCTTCCGTCATCAAAGGTTAACAGGAAGACTTCCTGCGTCGGATGAATTCTGTTTTTTTGATCTTGAAACTACAGGCCTTTCGGGAGGGGCCGGAACGGTAGCGTTTCTGGCGGCCGCGGGAAGGTTTACATCTTCATTACAGCTACAGGCAGATCAGTTTCTTCTGCTGGATTATCCGGGGGAAGCCGCCTTTCTTGAAAGAGTGCTCGAAAGACTCGTTCCGGAGGCCTCAAGTCTCACCATTGTTACCTATAACGGCAAAGTCTTCGATGTGCCCCTCCTCAGGACTCGCTGTCTCATGAACGGGATACGGCCGCCGGAAATCTTCCAGGCGGATCTGCTCCACCCGGCGCGGGGGCTTTGGAAAAACATACTGCCCGGCTGTTCGCAGGCCGTCATAGAGACGGAGATCCTCGGCCTTGACAGGAGCGGCGATATCAACGGTGCGGAGGCTCCCGGTATATGGTTTGATTTTCTTAAAACCGGTAAAACTCAGGCGCTCATGGGTATCTGCGATCACAACATAAAGGATATTGCGGGTCTGGCCAGGCTTTTTGCCGCACTTGCGGATATTGCGGCCGATCCCCTTTCCGGCATGGAACGCTACCGTTTTGATCCTGAGGGCCTTGCCCTCCGCTGGAGGAAATTTTTACGCGTGCACAGGCCTTTTGTATGCCGCGAAAGCGGCTTTCATAAAGAATTGCACGAAACCGCGGAAAAACTGCTTTACGCGGCGGGAAGCAGGGGTTCCGGGAAGGCGTTACTGTATCTGGCAATGGATGCCGAGTGGAAAAACAGGGATTATGTAAAGGCGCTTGAGTATACCGAAACGCTTCTTGCGATGACGGAAGGCGCGGAAGATCCGCTCCCCGGCCTTGAGAGAAGACGGGAAAGGCTGCTCGGCAAACTGAAGGCGGAGCAGTTGTTCTGACCGGGGATTGTGAATCGCCGTTTTGCGGCGGGCGGTCTTTTACAGGTAGAGCCCAACGCCGACGCTTAAATAGAAACCTGTTGATTTGGGATACTCAGGCGTATCAATAAACGACCAGGAATATTCATTGCCCGAATTGGGTTTTCCGTCAATATTGGTGTAGAAGGAGTACACAAGTCCCATATTTCCGAAGATCCGTACAGGCAGCGGCAGGCTTTCCAGGGTACGATCCGCGCCGATCTGGAAGATGTGCTGCCACCGGTAGGCTCCGTCCCCGAGAAAGAATTTTTTCAACTCAGGTTTATTTCTCCGGTTGTCTCCGTCGGCGTCCAGTTCTGAAAACCATGAACTCCCGTCCACCTGGCCGGAACCGTATTCCGCTCCGTGGCGGATCATCTGGTACTGGAAATGGGCCTTGGTGTTTACCGCGGGCATTGCATCTACGCGGAAGAGAAGTTCATCGGAATTGGGCTTGAGGTAGTACCCCAGTGGTGTACCCATACTGCTGTACTTGCTTTCCATCGGCATGGGCTCATTCTCGTAACCGGGATTGTACCAGGGGACAAAGAGACGATGATGGGTATAGGTATAAGGCTCGATCTTTGTGTATAAGAGGGAAGCGGAAGCAAAGGGCAGCCACGGGATAACAATTTTGCTTCCCGCCTGCATGGCAAAGGTCTGGCGGTCATATTTAAACACATCCGTTATCATGCCGGGATCTATGTCGTCGCCGAAAAAGGAAAACCAGAAACTTCCGATTCCGGGACTCTGGAGCCTGAGATTTGCGAAGAGTCCCATGTTGTCGAAATCCCCGACGCTGTCCTGGTAGAGAAAGTTATTTATTACCGGGAAAATATACCCCGGTTCAAAACGCTTGGCATAGACAACATTGGTACCGATACTGGCATGGAGGAAATTGCGGAAGTTGTATTCTACCATTTCCATGGAGAAGAGATTCTGCGAAGCCCAGGCGGAGGTCTTTAGATCATCCAGGAAATCATACTCCAGCGCTCCCGTTATGGCGGAGGCGCTGAACCAGTAAACCGGATTGAAACTTGTTTCGATTGCCACAAAGGGCTGGGCGGTACCGTTAAAAACAATGCTGCGGCCTTCCGCCATGGAGGCCCATTCCCGGCGCATTCTGCCGAAACGCCACGTGATTACATCGGAAAAGAGGCCTCCCGACATTTCACCCAGAAAGTGGGGGGCTATGGAAAATTTATCGGGCCAGGGCTGAAAGCCGCCGGCGTCAATTTCGGCGGGGAAGAAAACGGCGCCGTCCCAGTATTTGCGGTATGTGTAGGGAATATACGCGTCAGGTTCGTCCCAGATTTTCATCTTCCGGTTGAAGTGTCCCTTGACAGGATCGTCGGTAAAACCGTCATAAAAGGTGTTGTAGTCTTCTCCCAAAAGCCGCCGGGGAGCCAGAGTGAGGTGTCCTATAAAAATAAAACCGTAGGAAAAAGATTGGCCCACATCTCCGGTTGTATAAACAGTAATAAGATTATCGGTAGCTATAGCATTATCCCTGTCGCCCGAATAAACAGCGCTTGCCAGGGAAAACCGTCCGCCGGCGCCTATATCCGTATTCCACGGAATATTGAGGGGGCTTACCGGCATGTCAATCGTATAGGCGCCTTTCTGCCAGTCAATACCCGCTTCGGAACGGGAGTACTTCTTCCTGGTGTTTTCGAGAATCCGCCTTTCCGTATCGCTTAAAAGATCCGAATCGGACGCAGTAATACTGTCAATTGCGGCAAGAACCTGGTTGCGGGTATAGGGCTTTGCTCCCGGCATGGGAAGGAGAAGCCCCCGGATCCGGGCATTTTCAAGAATCGCATAGACAGGATCTTCCAGTGAAACTGAAACATGGGACTGGGCGTGCAGGCGCGTGTTCAGGACGAGAACCGTAAAAAACATGATTATTCGGAAAACAAAAGCCCGTGTTCTGTGAATACTCAATTGAATCCTCCGGCGTGTACAGCAATACTGCTTCCCTTTAAGGTCATTGACATGAACCCCAATTTTTTTTAATACTAATTAAAAAAATGAGAAAATGCAATATACTTGTCTTTTTGTACCTTTTTTATACAGCATTACTCGGCGCCCTGCCTGCCCAGAAGCTTGTCTATCCGGGGGAATGGCCCTATGAGGCCCTTAAAACCCTCTCCATGGAACAGCATACCCTGTTTTTTTCAAGCTATGCCCTTTCCGTTGTCCAGTTTCAGGCCATGCTGGCAGACCTTGATGCCGAGACCCTTTCGGAAAGCGGCAGGGAGCTTTACGAAAAACTCCGCTCCTGGCTTGACGGCCCTTCCCCGGTGTCCTTTGAATACGGGCCTCTGGCTATTGATGGCTGGCCGGCCGTTCAGACTGAATTCTATGTCCGCAGCAACAAAAACATCGACTGGATCACCACAAACCGGGATCGCAGTCCTTTCATTGTCATTCCCGCAGCCATATCGGTTTCCCCCTGGGTAACACTGGAACTGGATTTTGAAGCCGCCCAGAACTATAACACGATTTATAAAGATGACAACTACACCAACTTCCCCCTGCCGGATACCAACTACAATATGCCCCGCCGGGCATACCTTGCCCTGGGCTACCCTTTTACGGAAAAGATCGGCGTCCAGTTCAGGATGGGAATCGGGGAAGAATTTTACGGCGATACCCATACGGGAAGCATCATCCTTTCGGATTACATGAAGGATATCAGTTACGGAAAGTTCAGCCTCTACTCCCCTGTCATCGCCTGGACTTCCAACATAATGCAGCTTTCCATGGACAAGTACTTTTACTATCACACACTGGAGGCCAGACTACTGCGGCGTTTTACCATCTCCTATCTTGAAGGGCTTATGGTAAACGCTCCTCCGGAACTCCGTTTCCTCAATCCGGTGATGATCTATCACAGTTTGGCCGCGTATTCGGAATACGGTGAGTACAACCGCGGCGATCCGGATCAGTTTATTGATGATGAAGATTCCCGTGTGGCAAGTTTTTTTGCGGCCAAGGTTGAATTTGAACCGGTAAGCAATATCCGTCTCTACGCGCTCTGGGCCCTGAATGAACTGCAGACCCCCCAGGAGAGAAAGGATAATCCTGAAGCGCTCCGTGCGGACAGCATGGGTTTTCAGCTCGGTACGGAATTCCAGTTTCCCTATGCCGGCGGATACTGGCTCCTCGGCGCCGAAGGAGTTTACAATTCACCCTTCTTCTATGTTTCCAAAGACAGCCGCTGGTCTTTCTATAAACCGGAGACCGCAAAAAGCGGTTCGATCCGCAACTGGACGGGAAGTCCCTTCGGCCCCGACTCCGCGGCCGCCGCCCTCTGGGGAGGCTACAAAACCGTTTCATGGTCGCTTACAGGGAACTTTCTGTTCAGAGCCGGCGGAGAGCGTTCAGGTCTCGATATTTTTGATACCGACACCTACCATCCCTGGCGTACCAAAAACCACGACGAGGTGTTTCTCTTCAGCCCCACGGGGATTGCGTACTACACATGGCAGCCGAGTGTAAAGGCGGCATGGTCTCCCAGGGATTGGCTCAGCCTTCAGTTGATGCTGGGCTATTCGGTGGTGCAGAACTATGCCCACCGGCAAGACAGACTGGAACACGGTTTTGAGGGGAGCCTTTCGGTGAGGATTGCCCCGAACATTATTCATGCCCGTTACGGAAAGGAAGAGGGACTTAAGGTATGGAGATAAATATGGCAGCAATTCTGCGGAAACAAGTTTTCCCGCTGTTTTTTTTACTTGCAACAACCGGGGCGAATCTGTATTCGCTTCCCGCCCAGAAGATTCTCCGGAGCGGAGACCCGGTTTACGATGCTCTGACTTCCCTCAGCATGGAAGAGGCAAAGGTCTTCGGCGACGGCTCTCTTATTACCGCGGCCGGGGCCCTTCAGATTCTTGAAGCTCTTGACAGAGACAGTCTTTCTGCGCCGGGCCGCGCTCTCTACGACAGTACCCTTGAGTATCTGAATGGGGACGGTTCCTTTTCCCTCAAAAACGATGTTTTAAGTTTTGCCGTTGATCCGGCCCTTCAGCCTGAGATCTACTACAAGACCAATGAGGCCCTGCCCTGGATCTATGACCGTTACGAAAGGGAACCTTTTATCAGCCTGCCGGTACGTTTTGGCCTTGCCTCTTATGTTGCCCTGGAAACGGATGTGTACTTTGGCGAAAACCGTATGCTTTCCAATGCCCATGACAACTACTTCAACTTTCCCCTGGACAAGATCATTGACGGTGTCCAGCCCATAGACACCAACATGCCCAAGTTTGCCTATATCAGCGCCGGTTTCCCTTTCAGCAAAAAATTCGGCGTCAACTTCAGGCTGGGACTGGGGGATAACCAGGCCGGCCGTACGGAAACGGGGAGCATCATTCTTTCGGATACCATGAGGGGTACGAGTTTTGCCGCTCTCAATTTCTATTCTCCCTGGATTGCCTACTCCGCAGAAGTCCTGCAGCTTGAGGTACTGAAGTATCTCTATCTCCACCATTTTCAAATTCAAATATTTAACAGGGTTAATGTTTCTCTTATTGAAGGGGTAATGGTAAACGCCCCGCTTGAACTCCGCTACTTTAATCCTGCCGCTATCTACCACGGCTTTACCGCATGGGAAAGCTACGACGGCTACAATGTGCAGGTTGAAGGTTCCAATGACAACTACAAGGAGCGTAATTCCCGAATCGGTTCCCTGTTGGGGCTTTACTTCGACGCTCGGCCCTGGAGGCACGGCAGGTTCTACGGTCTTTATGCAATGAATCAGTTCGAGATACCCAGTGAACGTAAAAACGGCAATTCTACGGTTCCCGACGGGATGGCTTTTCAGGCAGGGTATGAGGGGAAACTTCCGCTGGGATCAGGATACCTCAGCTTCGGCCTTGAGGGGATCTATACGTATCCCTATATGTACATCCTTTCAGGCCGCGGCTGGTCTTACTACCGGGAATCCCTGGAGGTGAGTAACCCGCCCGTACGGGAATGGGTTGGCTCCCCCTTCGGGCCCGACAGCATTGCCGGTACAATCTGGGGAGGCTATGAAGCGGAAGCGTGGTTCGTAAAGCTTTCCTACCTCTGTCTTGCCCAGGGGGAAAATTCCAGTCCCTCGATCTTTGAACTGCCGGGGAACGAATTCTATTCCAACAGCAGGGAAGAGACGGAGAAGACAAGCCCCTCGGGAACGGCGGCGGTCAGCCACAGAATTACTGTTGAAGGTTCCTGGACTCCCGAAAAATGGCTCAGGGTGTATATCAGGCCCGCATACCAGACGGTACGGAACTACGCCCACGAGGACGGCAGGCTGGAACAGGGCTTTGAGCTGAGCCTGGGGGCGTGTTTCAAACCCATGTATCTTGTTAAAAAACGGTGACAGCCGTCAAATTTTCTGCTATGCCTTTCTCATGAGGAATTTACTCAGGGCGGGCATTGCTGTTTTCGGGCTGTTCTCCGCGGCGGCTTTTCTGCTGTCATGGGTCTTGCCATCGGCGCCTTCCAGGGTGTACGGATAGCCTACGCAAAGATCCCCGCCTTCATTGTTACCCCTGCCGGGATGATGTTTTTCCGGGGACTTACCTACATTGTTACCAGGGCGAACCCCATCGGCTTCAAGAATGAAGGCTACGCCCATCTTTCCACCGGAGCACCGGACTATGTTTATCACCAGTCCCGCGGAAATGCCGGAGTTTCGGGAGGGAAACATTATTATTGCGGTTTAATACAAGCCCGGCGATGTTACATTATGATAATTGACTTTTTCCCTTCACTGAAGTATAGTATTGTCGTATAGAAAGTCGAAGGAGGTGATCATGGAATACTTGTGGGATGCCAGCCTGGAAACAGGCCACGAGATGATAGACGAACAGCATAAACAGTTGTTCAAAGCTGTCAACGACTTGCTCAGGACCTGTGATCAGGGAAAAGGAATCGAGGAGCTGAAAAAGAGCCTGGACTTTTTGACAGAGTATACGATAAAACATTTTTTTGACGAAGAAAAGATCCAGCAAAAATACAATTATCCCGATTTTGAGAACCACAGACAGTTGCACGAAAAATTCAAAAAAGATGTTCGGGATCTGTCCGTTCAAATGATTATGAAAGGCGCTTCCCCCGGGCTGCTCGGCGAGGTTAAAAGTAAAATCGGAGACTGGCTGGTAACGCACATCAAGGTGCAGGATCTCAAGCTCGCCGCCCACCTTAAAGCCCGCAGTTGATTCGCAGGCCCGGGTTCATACTCCGGAGCTTGCTCCGGTTTCAATTTCGTAACAGTTTTCGTTTGCGGGTATGAACCCAGGCATACAATCCATACCTTATAGAACGAAGATACCCAGGAGCTTGCTCCTGGGTTCTTTATTGGAAGGCGGGGTCCATACCCCGCTTGCCCCGGTTAAAATCAGTACCATTTAAAAAAGTTGTAAACCAATCTTCGAATCGGGGTATGTCCGGGGAAACCCTGATTTATGATAAATCAGGGTTTCCCTAAAGGCAGCCGCTATAATAGATTCACCGGGTCTACATCTACTTCCATATAAACCTTGGAGTCCTTCTGTTTAGTGTATACTTCCATAACCCTCCGGGTCAGCGCGTGCAGCGCCCCCATGGCAGGCCCCCTTAAGAAAAGCTGTTTGCGGTAATAGCCTGAACGGAGGCTGATGGGACACTCTGCGGGGCCCAGAATATCGGCTCCCTTGGGCAGGGACTGCAGGGCCGTATGTGCGGCAAAGCTGATGGCCTTTTCGGCGCGCTCTTCGTCCCTGGAACGGGCGGTAAACCTGATAAGCCGGGAATAGGGGGGGAAGCCCAGAAGCTTCCGTTGGGCAAGTTCGGCCTTAAAAAAACCGTCCACATCCAGGGCGCAGGCCCGCAGTATTGCAGGATCCTTTGGCCGGAAAGTCTGGACAATCACCTTGCCGTCGGGAAAATAACGGCCTGCCCTGCCGGAAACCTGTACCAGAAGTGAAAAAGTCCGCTCGGCGGCCCGGAAATCGGGGAGCTGGAGTCCTGTATCCGCAAGAATTACCCCCACCAGCCGTACTCCGGGAAAGTTAAGGCCCTTGGCGACCATCTGGGTGCCCAGCAGAATATCGAATGCCCCTGCACGGAAGAGATCCAGGGTTTCTTCAAGGCTGCCCTTACGGCTTGTGGTATCCGAATCGGCCCGGCGGATGCGGAGATCGGGAAAAGTCCGGCTCACCTCTTCCTCGATAAGTTCCGTGCCGAAACCGGTAAAACCGGCCTCAAGAGAACCGCAGTTCGGACAGGCCTGCGGGGGAATCTCCGAGTACCCGCAGTAGTGGCATATAGCCCTGCCCAGTTTCTTGTGCCAGGTAAGGCTTACCGAACAGTGTTTGCAGGAGAGTTCAAAACCGCAGTGTCTGCAATGGTAGAAGTAGGCAAAGCCCCTCCGGTTGAGGAAAAGTATGCTCTGCCGGCCCATGTGGGCGGTTTTCCGTATTTCTTTTTTCAGTTCATCGCTCAGGCAGCCCTCGCTGTGTTCCAGGCTGACAGGGTATATTTCCGGAAGGCTGCCGCCCGAAAGCCTCCGGGTAAGATCCAGCCGTAGTATGGACGGGGAAGGGGAGGCGCCCATGCTTCCTTCCGGCCGGCCGGCATAAGGAAGTTGATTGTACAATGCCGTCTGTGCCGGCTTGTGCATTATTTCCCAGGCTTCCGCCGAGGGGGTGGCGGAACCCATCACGAGGCGGGCTCCTTCAGTTCGGGAACGGTGCATGGCTACTTGCCGTGCGTGATAGCGGGGAGTGTTTTCCGACTTGTAGGAACCGTCGTGTTCTTCATCAATGATGATAAGCCCCAGATTCCTGATGGGCGCAAACACGGCGCTCCGGGGGCCCACCACAATCCGTACTTCCTCCCGGCGTATGCGCATCCATTCGGTAAAGCGGGCCGCCGGGCTCATGCGGGAGTGGAAGGTGGCGGCGGCAGAACCGAAGCGTTTTCCTATGGCCTCCGCAGTCTGATGTGTCAAGGAAATTTCCGGTACAAGGTATATTACGCCCTTGCCCCGGTTCATAAAATATTCTGCGGAGCGGAGAAAGACCTCGGTCTTTCCCGAACCGGTGATCCCGAAGAGGTAGAAGGTAGCGGCCGCCGGGTTTTCCTCCGTGATGGCGTCCATGGCTTTCCGCTGCTCTACAGACATTTCCAGAGGCGCCGGGGGGATCTCTTCTTCACCGGCAAAGACCGAATATGAGGCTTCCCGGCGGCCCGAGGGAATCATGGCGGAGAGCGCCTGGCCAAAGCCGCAGAGGTAGTAGCCGGCCACCCATTGAGCCAGAGCCATGTCCCGTTCATCAAAAATCGCTTCTTTATCCACCACCCGGCGGATATCCTTGATCTCTTTTATGCCTTCCGGAGGACTTTCCCGGCTTGCCGCGATGTAACCGGTACTTTCCCGCCGGCCGAAGGGTACGACAGCCCTCTTGCCTACCGCTGCTTCTCCCTTGGGATCTATATGGTAACTGAAACGCAGATCGCCGGGGATATCAAAGACAATGTCGAAGTAGGCCGGAGGAGAGTTCAAGAGAGGAATTCCTCAACTTCGGCTGCGAAAACCGGATCTTTGGCGGCATATTTTGCCATAAGGGCCCTGGATTCCTGCCGGTATCCTTCATCCAGGACGGCAAGACGGAGCATAAGTTTTTTGAGATCCTCAAAGGCCGGTATTTTCAGGCTGTCGTCCCGGAGCAGGGCGCTGGGATGATAGGTTGCTAAAACCCGGATGCCGGAATCCTCAACCGAATCCGCAGGATGAGGATCCCCCCGGAAACCGGGGAACCTGAAGTCGAAGAAACGCCCCCTCAGACGGCTGATTGGTTCCGGTGAGGGTTCTTCATCTCCATTCTGTCCCGGACTCGCACGGAGGAGACGGTTTGCGGCTACCTTACCCACGGCAAGGATGAAGAGCGGCTTTAAGGCTTCAATCTGACGGGCAAGAAAGGGGGCGCAGGCGCGGATCTCTGACAATTCCGGATCACGATTGCCCGGAGGCCGGCACTTCACCGTATTGGCAATAAAACAGTTTTTCTCCCTGGAGAGACCTATGGAGGCTAACATTTTGTCGAGGAGCCGGCCTGCAGGCCCCACAAATGGTCTCCCTGAGGCATCTTCCTCGGCTCCGGGGCCTTCTCCCAGCACCAGAACCAGGGGATGCTCAGCCCCTTCTCCGGGAACAGCCTTGTTCCTCGTTTTTCCCAGCCGGCAGCCGCTGCAGGACGTTATCTCCGCCGCAATGTCTGCCGGTGAAAAACCTGTTTCTGCGCCTGCAGCGGCAGAAGGAGCGCCATCATCACTAAAATGATAGTTATACATGACGCTACGGTAACCTGATTTTAGTGTATCGATACTCAGATCCAGAAACCGGGCTAACTTGAGTTTTTGTTCCGCATTCACATGCTCATTCAACCGAAGAGTTTCCGCAATGGCAAGCCCTCCGGGTGACAAGCGCCAAATTTGGCAAGTCTTTGACGACAGGACAAACACACTTACTTTCAAATTTTTGAGCTTGTTCCAAAACCCGGTTGGTTTTGAAACAAGCTCTTGGAAAAACCGGCAAAAGCCCGGTTTTTCCTCTAAATCTAAGGAAGCTGTTTCAAAAGCTGAAGTTTTGGAACAGCCTCCCTTGATAATGAAGAACCCAGGAGCAAGCTCCGGGGTATGAACCCAGGCCTGCGAATCAAACCTGCCCCGCCCCGCAAGGCATGCGAACCGGTGAGCATGTTTCCCGTTTAACGCGACACGGCGTGGGGCTCAACAAAGGCTTCGGTTACGGAAGAAATCAAACCTGCCCCGCAGAACCCAGAACGTTCTTGTTCTTGTGCGCGTAGAGTTTCTTGAGTTCATCCCGGGCCGGCCCCAGATACTTGCGGGGGTCAAACTCATCGGGTTTTTCCGCAAAGACCTTGCGGATCATGGCGGTCATGGCGAGCCGTCCGTCGGAATCGATGTTGATCTTGCAGACCGCACTCTTGGCGGCCCTGCGGAGCTGCTCTTCGGGGATGCCCACCGAGTCGCTAAGCTTGCCGCCGAATTTTTCGATAATTTGCACATACTCAATGGGTACCGATGAGGAACCGTGGAGCACGATGGGGAAGCCGGGAATCTGCTTTTCGATCTCTTCCAGGATGTCGAAGCGGAGCGGAGGAGGGATCAGTATGCCGTTGGCGTCCCTGGTGCACTGTTCCGGCTTGAATTTTGCCCGGCCATGGCTGGTTCCAATGGAAATAGCCAGGGAATCTACCTTTGTCTTGCTGACAAAATCGACAACTTCGGAAGGCTGGGTATAGTGGCTATGCTCTGCGGAAACATCGTCTTCAACGCCGGCCAGGACGCCGAGTTCTCCTTCCACGGTAACATAGTCCTTCTGGGCGTGGGCAAAATCCACGACTTTGCGGGTCAATGCCGCGTTTTCATCGTAGGGAAGGTGGGAACCGTCTATCATCACACTGGAAAAACCGGTTTCGATGCAGTCTTTACAGAGTTCAAAGCTGTCGCCGTGGTCGAGGTGTAGTACGATAGGAATATCGCAACCCAGCTCATGGGCATATTCCACTGCTCCCTTGGCCATATTTTTCAACAGATTCTGATTGGCGTATTTCCTGGCGCCGGAAGAAACCTGAAGAATTACCGGAGACCTGGTTTCCACACAGGCCTGAATGATTGCCTGCATCTGTTCCATATTGTTAAAATTGTAGGCAGGAAGAGCATAGCCGCCTTTTACGGCCTTTTCAAAAAGAGCCTTGGTATTTACCAGGCCCAGCTCTTTATAGCTGGTCATGATATACTCCTTAATGAATTAAGATACTTCAATACTAGGCGAAAGGTTTATAATGGTCAATGATGATGCGAGAAAAAGATTGACAACCCTGAAAACCGAATCGAAAAAAAAACGAAGTTTCTTGAGGAAGCTGCTCTGCGCCGCCCTGATAATCACTCCGGTCATCTTCTTTGCCGGTCTTTTTTACCTTCGCGACCCGGTACTCGTGGTGAATGACGCCTTTTTTTCCGCGCTCTACGGGCCCAAAAGGCTCCTCTTTTCCAGGATTGACGCCTCGTTGAGGTTATTCAGACCGGTAAAGGCCGTTACCATTGCGGAAAACGCCGGGGCCGACATCGTCGTTCTGGCTCTGGAGGACGCTTCTCCCCGGCCCTTCTGCGTTATTGCGCCCAACCGTTATGCCGGCAGTCTCAGGCGCTATGCGGAAAAACATCCGGAAATAGACGCCGGAATACTGGGGGACGAGGACAGACAGCTTCCCGGAAGGGCTCCGGTTCCGCCTTCCGATTCATCTTTACTGTGGTTCAGCGTCGATCGGAATGCAGATTATTACCGGGCGGGCCTTGCGGCGGGTCTTTTCGCCCAGGGAGAGGGGCGTATCCTTGTTTTTTACAATACTTTTCCACTTTCAGGGCAGCAGGAAGCCCTCCGTCTGGCCCTTCGGGAACAGGGATATCAGGGGGAACCTGAAATGATCAGTTCCAGGATAGAGTATTCCAGTTTCGACGATGTATCCTGCGTCATTCTTGCCGGTCATGCACCGGAATTTTTCAACCGTAATCTCAATATACCGGTAATTCTCTTTTCCTGGATCGATCCCGCCAAAACAAGCCGGAATACCCGCGTTATTTTTGACGATTCCCACTGGACACTGACTGTTCCCATGGTTTTGGGTATAAAAAAGTCCGGCCCTCTGGCGGAGCTGAGGGGAAGGAGTATACCTTCGAAGATGAAATTTATGCCTGAACGTATAGAAAACAAAGGTTTCAAAAAGCTCTTGAAATCTTTTGCCAAAAGGACTTGGCAGACCGGTTGAGGGCTATCAAAAAAAATGGTTTTTGTGCCGATAATGGACGGAAGGTTTGACAAAAACGTAAGAAGGAAATATAATGAGGCTAAGATCTCGTTTCCCAATAACAGATTCATGGATGAATCTGGGTCAAAGGAGTATTTGAATGAAACATAATGGTATCGGGGCTATCTGCCTTATTCTGATGGCAAGTCTGGGTTTGCCGGTATTTGGTGATGAAATTACCGTCAATCTTGAATCCAGGGTCATTGAGGATTTTAGCGGTTCATCCGGTCTTACCTGGAAGGCTACGGCAAGCAAGTTTACCCACAGAGAGACGGATGATGACGGGAATGTTACCGGCGAATATCCGAAGCTGGCTGTGGTGGAAGCCTGGCCCCAGGCTATTTATAAGAAAGCGTCCCTGGCAAATCAGGGAGAAACGCCCAAAAGCCTGGGTATCAACGGTAATTTTGACCGTCGGGGTTACAACTGGATCGATGTCTATGCCACGAAGGCCAATGATGACGGCGAAGAAGTACGGTATGAGATACCTCTTCCCGGCCGTACTCAGTATTTGGATATGTGGGTATGGGGGTCCAATCTTAACTATTATATAGAGGCATACATTCGGGACTATCAGGGAGTGGTGCATAATCTTCGTTTCGGGAATATCGGGTATACGGGCTGGAGAAACATTAGAACCAACATCCCCAATCATATTCCCCAGTATAAGAGGGTACTTCCGCGCCTTGAAAGCCTGAAATTCATCAAATTCCGTATCTGGACACAGCCGGTCGAAAGGGTCAATGATTTCTATATCTACTTTAACCAGTTCAAGATTCTTACGGATACTTTTGAGTCCCTCTACGATGGGGATGAACTGGCGGATCCTGAGTATGTAAAACAGCTCTGGGATAATTCCGGTGACGGATCTTCGAATTAACGGGTTGGAAGGAGATATAAAGATGAAATGTGCAGTAATTGCTATCCTTGTGCTGGTATGTACCGGATTTGTATTTGCCCAGTCTGATGGCAGCGATGCTCCCCAGGCGGAGTTAATCGGTATTGATACGGCTCAGCAGAAACTGAAAGAAGTTTCCGTTGAAAAGTTTGAACATGACGGATATTGGGCTTCCTCCATGTCAACCGATACGGGATATACGACTACAAGGCTTTTTGCAGGCGCCCCGGCAGGTAAAGTGGCTTTGGAAGAAGAAGAGGGAATGGAAATTCCCGACAAGTTTGTTCTGGGTACCCGGGTCGATTTCCTCCGTCGCGGACACACAAGCTTTACGCTCTATCCCTTAAGGCCCATTCCAATTGAGGGGATCACCAAGACAATCTCCGTCTGGGTGGTAGGACGTAATTATAACCATGAACTCAAGATCCTTATCGAAGACTTTTTCGGCAGACCCTATGAACTCTATGTAGGCACCCTCAACTTCCAGGGCTGGAAAAGGCTTTTCGTGGCCATTCCTCCCCAGGCGGAAGATGGGATAAACGGCATTGTCCAGCGGAATTACCATTACAATAATCAACTGGGCCTCAAAATAACGGGTTTCCGCATCGAATGCGATCCTATGGAGGCCCTCGGCAGTTATTACATCTACCTGGATGACCTTCGGGCAACGGTAGACCTCTTTGCCGAGGATAACCGCGACCCCGACGACATGAACGACGCGTGGTAAAATCGTGATCCGTTGTTTTTGGCAATATCGGCAGGGCGGCTGTTAAAGGTTTATCCGTCCCATTGATGGCGCCCGCAGGGTGTTACCGTAAAAGTTAGCGCAGGGCCGGCGTCCGGTAATATTACCGCAGATTTTGAAGGCCGCACGGCTTTAGCCGGGTGAGTGCGCCGGCATACGCCCCGTGTGATTAGTTGAGGCTGTTAAACAGCCTCAACGGTAATCTTTTTTACTTATATCTGTGAATACAGAATGGCTCTTCCCTGCTTTCCAACCCGTTTGACAATTCCAATTTTGTTCAGTACATAGAGTGTTTTACCGGCAACGGGAGCCTGTATCCGGGCCTGTTTTGCCAGATCCCGGACGGTAAACTCCGTTTTGGGGGCAAATGGAACAAAGCGCCGGTAATCGGAGACGTTTTTAAGTTCTATTGACTCATGCCAGGCAAGGAGTTCCCGGTCGCGGATGCTTGCACCCCTGCGCCGCCAAGAGCCTTTACCGTCGTCAACCCTTTTTTCCTTCACGTCAATCAGGGCCAGCTCTATGACAAGAGAGGGAAGAAGGGGCAGTTCCGGGGCATAGAGCAGGTTTTTGAAGAGATCCCAGATGCTGCCGTTCCGGTTGCTCTTGCGGCTGCGGATTAGGTTTCCGTCTGTATCATAGAGTTCAATATATTTGTGAATTATTACCGGATGGATGATCCGTACAGGGGAGAGGCGGCAGAGGGAGCGGAGTTTCTCGTCCAGAGGGCCGAAACTCCCTGTCTGGATCTCCAGCGCTTCCCCTCCGCCGGTATAGACATCGCAGACATAGTTCTCCAATTCATATTCGGTTTGTCCTGTTTCACCCGCGTAGTGGAATTTTAACGCCCGGTGCAGGCTTGATTCCCGCTCAGTCCCTATGGAATGATGCAGGGGAGCTGTTTTCCGCATCAGGGCTGCCTTTTTCATGTATATTCCAGAAGATCTTCTGCACTCAAAAGTTCCAGCAGATGGTAGGTTTCGGAACTTCCCCTGGCGTCTTTCGTGCGTATACCCGCAATTCGGTAGGCTATCATCCTGTTCGTAGGAAGGGGGAGGGGAAGGACGTTTCCGTTGATGTCCACTATCCCGTTGAGGGGAAGTTTCCCGGAGATCTCCTGAACATCACCTTCGGGAAACACAATAAAATACTCTTCCATGAACATAGAAAAAGTTTAGTCCTGAAAAAGAAATAAATAAACTATACGTATGTATAGGAAAACACGAAAATTTTTTTGCTATCTATAATTTTTTTCCGTTTTTCTGTTTACAGAGGAAATTTGATATGCTATACCAAAAGTAGGTGGGGAAAAGTAGGTCATAGTGGGGGGAAATGTTATACACAAGCCGCTGTAAGCGGTATCGTACAACCAGTTTCTTTGCGCCCGCGGCCCGGAGGAACGTGTGAATCTGCTGACCGGAGAGCAGAAAGCGACCCTGGATGAAAAGAACAGGATCAATCTGCCCTCCAGGCTCAGATCCGCCATGGAAACAGAGACCGTTTGGATAACCAAAGGGAACGAGAAATGCATCTGGGTTTTTCCTCCTGAAGCGTGGAAAGCTTTTGTTGAGAGTATCAAGAACAGTCCCAATCTTGACATGGAAATGCTCGAGTGGGCGCAGTTCCGGTTCATCACTCCTGCAACAGAGGCTGAAGTTGACAGAGCGGGTCGTATTGCCTTGCCCCAAAATGTCCGCGATCACGCGCTCCTCAGTAAGGATTGCATAATTTGCGGAATGGGGCAACGGCTTGCGATCTGGGCTCAGGATCAATACGAGGCCTATTACAGGGAGCATGAGACGATGACGCCGATTGTTGTAAAAGCTATTGGCCATATTTCATTTTGAGGATTGGGAATGCCGGCTATGAAAAATCAACCGAACATAAAACAAGGTTTTATGCAATTCGTTCATACGCCGGTTTTACCGGAGGAGACCCTGGAATACCTTTCCCCACGAAGGGAAGGGGAACTGATGGTGGATGCAACTCAGGGTGAAGGAGGACACAGTTTTGCCTTTCTGTCCCGCTTTCCGGATCTTAGGCTTATCGGGATTGATGCAGACCCGGTGATTCAGGAGAAGGCAAAGGAACGGCTTAAGGATTTTGGAGAACGTGTACAGTTTTATCCAGGCTGGGCCCAATCCTTTTTTGCCGGTTTTCCTTCGGAGTTCAGAAGGCCCGATACGGTGTTCCTCGATTTAGGTGTAAGCATGTTTCATTATGAGGAATCGGGGAGGGGTTTCAGCTTCCGCAGGGATGAAAAGCTGGATATGAGGATAGATCCTTCCTCTTCCCTCAGTGCGGCAGATCTTGTGGCGCGTCTTCCTGAGAAGGAACTTGCGGATCTGCTCTACAACAATGCAGGGGAACGTTTTTCCCGCAGAATAGCCCGGGCCATTGTGGAGACTCGTTCCCGTTCCCGGCTGGAAAGTACCGCCGCCCTGGCTGCCCTGGTGGAATCCTGTTACCCGCCTGCCATGAGACACGGGCCGGTACATCCGGCTACCAAGACCTTCCAGGCCTTACGGGCCGCGGTGAACGGAGAGCTTTCCCGGCTGCAGGATCTTCTTGAGGGCGCTTTCAGGATTCTGGAAAGCGGGGGAAGGATGGGGGTTATAACTTTTAATTCGGCGGAAGACAGGATCGTCAAGTATTTCTTCCGGGAAAAAAACCGGGACTGTACCTGTCCGCCTGAAGAGCCGATATGTAGATGTGAGGGGAAACGGGTTCTCAACATCCTCACCCGGAAGGGGATTGTCCCCCGGAAGGCGGAAAAAGAATCGAATCCTGCATCCCGAAGCGCACGGCTCCGGGTAATAGAAAAGTTGTTGGACGAATAAGGTGAAGGAAATGAAGCGTCATATAATGCTCTATTTTTTTGTTCTCAGCGTACCGCTGCTCTTGGCTCTGAACGCCTGGCAGGCGGAACGTTATGTGGAGTTGCAGAAGGACGTAAAAAAATTGGAGGCTTCTCAGGAAGAATGGCTGGAGAGCAATAAGCGGCTCATCGCCGGGATCGCCGTCCTTTCATCACCTGAACGGATTGAGCATATCGCCAGTCATGAGCTTCAGTTTGAAAAGATATACCCTGAATCCGTGTTACAGATTCGTATTGAGGGAGAATAGGGATGCAGGGGGAGGGGAACCTGATGCTTTTTTCTGAATTGGCCGCCGCACTGGAAAAAGAAATGGAGGGACATCTTCTTTCTTTTTCCTCATATCAGGGTTTCTCTTCGGTGTGCATTGATTCCCGGGAAGTAAAACCCGGCGCGCTCTTTGTTGCTCTCCGGGGCGCTGTACAGGACGGTCACCGTTATGTGGAAGCGGCCTTTAAGGCGGGGGCTGCCGCGGCCTTGGTGGAAGAGGCCGCCCTTCTTGACAGGGATCTTGGTCTTGCAGATCTGGCCCGGAGAGCCGGCGCCACCCTGATTGCCGTAAAAAATACACTACAGGCATTGCAGGCGAGCGCCCGTTCCTATCTTTCCAAATTTACCAATCTTGTAAAAATCGGGATCACCGGTTCATCGGGGAAGACCACTACCAAAGAGATTGCCGCTTCCATTATCGCGAGAGAAAAACGGGTGGCAATGAATCCGGGAAACCTCAACTCCGAAACGGGGCTTCCCCTGTCGGTCTTCAATGTACGTCAGGATCATGAAGTTGCCGTCAATGAATTGGGCATGAACAGAAAGGGTGAGATCGCCGAATTGACCGCGGTTCTCAATCCTAAAATCGCCTTGATTACAAACATAGGGACTGCCCATATCGGAATAATCGGATCAAAGCGGCTTATAGCTTTAGAGAAACGTGATATTTTTTCGCGCTTCAGCGGGAACGAAACTGCCCTTATTCCCTCTGATGATGAATACCGGGATTTCCTTGCGGAGGGGATTAATGGGAAAATCCGGTTCTATAACCTTGAGGCGTTTCCGGAACTGGGGCCGGTAAGGGATCTGGGACTTTGGGGTTCCGGAATTTCCTGGGAGGGTAGTCCGGCCCGGTTCCCCCTGCCGGGGAAGTACAATCTGCGGAATGCCTTGGCCGCCATTGCCATTGCTCGGGAACTGGGCTGCGGCGGCAGGGCTATCCGGGAGGGGCTGGAATCGGTAAAGCCCCTTTTCGGCAGGGGTGAAATTCTTGAAGGGCCTGTAACGGTGATTCGGGACTGTTACAACGCCAATCCTGAATCCATGGAGGCCGCCATTGAGTTCTGCGACAGTATCACTGTAATAGGACGCAGGATCTATGTTATCGGTTCCATGCTGGAACTTGGCGGAGCCTCACAGGAGGCACACCGGAAGCTGGGGCAACAGCTTTCCTGTTCAAGGGGAGATCTGATCTTCCTCTACGGCGAGGAGACTCTGCCTGCGGCGGAGATCCTGAAGAATGAGGGAAACAAGGTGTTCTTTTATGCTGCCGTCATGGAAGAACTTGCCCGTCTGCTCAGGGAACATGTACAAACCGGAGACCATATATTGCTTAAGGGTTCCCGCGGCTGCGCCCTGGAACAGCTTGAAGATATTTTTACAGGAGGTAACCCTTGTTCCTAGAGTTTGTATACCCCCTGGTACGTATATTTACTCCTTTTAATGTGTTCTCCTATTTGACGTTCCGGAGCGCTTATGCGGCCCTTACGACACTGCTCCTCTGCTTTATGCTGGGAGGGCGGATCATCGAATCCCTGAAAAAGCTTGAAGTTCGTCAGTCCATCCGGAAAGACGGGCCTGCAAGCCATCTTTCAAAATCCGGAACACCGACCATGGGCGGGATCATGATCATCCTTTCGGTTCTTGTGTCCATGTTCCTGTGGATGGATCTGCGGAGTTGGAAAGTATGGCTGATCCTGGGTACGTTCAGCGTCTTCGGGCTAATCGGTTTTCTCGATGATTACCTCAAGGTAAGCCGGAAAAATTCCGACGGTCTGCCTGCCTGGGTAAAGCTGGCATTGCAGTTTGCCGTAGCCATTGCAGTGATGCTGGCGCTCTATACTTTCGGTGGAAAAGAGATGCAGATGCTCTATATTCCCTTCTTCAAAAATCCCATTATCGATATGGGTGTTCTCTGGGTTCCCTTTGGAGTTCTTTTAATCGTGGGAGAATCCAATGCGGCCAACTTCTCCGATGGTCTGGACGGTCTCCTTGCAGGGCTCTTGATTCTTGTCTTTATTACACTGGCCTTGCTTACTTACATTTCCGGCCGTACCGACTATTCGGCATACTTGGGGATTCCCTATATTCCCGGTGCGGGAGAACTTACGGTATTCTGCCTTGCGGCGGTGGGGGCATGTATAGGTTTCCTATGGTTCAATTCCCACCCCGCGGAAGTTTTTATGGGTGATACGGGGAGTCTCTCTCTGGGTGGCGTCATTGCCGCTATCTCCCTTATTACAAAAAAAGAAATTCTTATTCTGATCATCGGAGGTGTCTTCGTACTGGAGATAGCCAGTGTCATTCTCCAGGTGCTTTCCTTCAAGCTGAGAAAGAAGAGAGTATTCCGCATGGCTCCCCTCCATCATCATTTTGAACTTTCAGGATGGGCGGAAACAAAAGTCGTAATACGTTTCTGGATTCTTGGCGGTCTGTTCGCCATTATAGCGCTTTCAACTTTGAAGATTCAGTAAAGTATATAGCGGAGATTGAGCCGATAAAATATAAGAGGGAATACAGGGCAAGATGGAAGCGGAACAATTTACCAGGGTACGTCCCGGCAGGGATCACATTCTGGTCGGCAGTGTACTATTACTCACCGGTATGGGACTTGTGATCCTCTACTCCTGTTCCGGCGCCTTTGCCCAGCGTTTCTTTGGGGATAGTCATTACTTTATTGTCAGGCAGCTTGCTCTTGCCGCAATAGGGATGTTTCTCTTCTTTGCGGCTTCCCTGATAAACCTTGATTGGCTGCGGAAGGGTATGATGGCGTTGGTGTTGTTCTCCCTTGCGCTTTGTATCCTCACCTTCTTTCCAGGAATCGGACTTGAGAAGAACGGCGCGAAACGCTGGATCCATATAGGTTCTTTTGGGTACCAGCCTTCCGAACTGGTGAAGGTGGCCCTTCCGCTTTATCTGGCTCATATCTTCGATAAAAAGCAGGACAGTCTTGAGAATTTCAGATCCGGTATTTTACCGCCTGCTCTCATCACCACCCTTTTCTTTGTATTGATCTATTGGGGGAACAATTTTTCTACCGCGGTTTTTATTGCGATTAATGCGCTGGTGATCTTCTTTGTTGCAGGAGTAAGTTTCCGTTACTTTATTGCCGCTACCGTGCTTCTCCTTCCCACTTCTATTTTGCTCATTCTCACCAAGCCCCACAGGCTGGCCAGGGTACGGAGTTTCTTTCACCCTGAATGGGATCCCCAGGGAGCCGGTTTCCAGGTAAAGGCTTCGGTTCTTACACTTGGTTCCGGCGGTTTCTGGGGCAAGGGCATCGGGCAGGGGACAAGAAAAATCGCAAGCATACCCGAAGTCCATTCGGATTTTATTTTTTCCGCCTTTTCCGAAGAGGCCGGTTTTCTTGGCGTTCTCTGTTTTTTTATTATCTTTGCCGTGTTTGTCTGGAGAGCGTATCGCAACGCCATAAGGGCGGACACCAGGTTCAAATTCCTTCTTGCCTTCGGGCTTGCCACCATGGTGGCTTCTCAGGCTCTGGTGAATATTGCGGTAGTGTCCGGTTCCCTGCCTGCTACGGGTATTCCGCTGCCGTTTTTTTCCGCCGGAGGTTCTTCTCTGGCAACGACTTTGTTCGCCGCAGGGCTGATAGTCAATGTCTCGAGAACTGAGGGAGGTGTACATGTCCGATGACTTTTATTACGGGCAGGAGGCTGTGGAAACTATTCCGGCGCCGGTAAGAGGCAGGCTGGGAAAAGGCGTAAAGAGACTTCTTGCCGTTACGGCGCTTCTGATTGGAGCGGAACTGGTTTGGCTCTTTCTGATACAGCCCTGTATGCCCCTTGCGCGGATCGACATTGATGGTATCTCCGGTATCGCGGAGGCGGAAATTCTCTCCCATGGAAACATCGGCCCCAGGACAAGCTGGCTGGAGATCAAGCCTGAAAAGGTAAAGCAGGTTCTGGAAACTCATTGGATGATAGATTCCGCATTTGTAGAAAAACAATTTCCTTCATCTCTGCACATAAAGCTTTCCAAAAGTAAGGCTGTTGCAATGGAACTCACCATGAAAGACGGCAAGGTTCTGCCTGTGTATCTTGACCGGAAAGGCGTTATAGTAGAAATAGGCGGTGATCATGGATTCTCTTCGTCCATACCTATCATAAGCGGTCTTTTGCAGGAAGAGCCACAGTTGGGAAACATGGTTCCCGCACGGTACCAAAGCGTGCTGGAAGACATTTATAGAATTGGAGAACAGGAACCGGCATTGATGAGTGCCGTTTCTGAAATTGGAATCCGGAAGAAGAACTTTGACGGATTTGACCTTATTCTTTATCCGGTACATAATCCCATACGGGTGTTAATGGACAAAGAATTGAAAGAAGACAGTTTGCGTTATCTCTTGCTGATGCTTGATGTGCTGGAGGAACAGGGCTCTGCCCTTGAGGAACTTGATTTCCGTTCCGGCAGTGTTGCATCCTATATTCCAAAGGAGGCTGCTTCTGTCGAGTGACGGTTTGTATGTTGGCCTGGATATAGGTACGACAAAAGTTTGCGCCGTGATTGGTGAACGGAATGAACGCGGCGCTCTGGAGATCACCGGTGTAGGCATCGCCCCTTCTACCGGACTGCGCAAGGGCGTAGTGGTAAATATTGAAGCTACTCTCCGCGCAATAGCCCAGGCAATTGAGAAGGCGGAAGTGATGAGTGGGCGGGAAGTAAAGTCCTGCTGGGCCGGCATCGGCGGAAGTCATGTAGAGGGGATCAATTCCAAGGGAGTAATCCGGGTACCGGATCCTGAAAAGCCGGCTCGTGAGATCCGGCAGGAGGATATCGGCAGGGTGCTGGATGCCGCAGGGGCCCTGCTTATTCCCCTCGATCGTCAATTTCTGGAGGTGATCCCCCAGAGTTACATTGTGGACTATCAGGGAGGAATAAGGAACCCCATCGATATTATTGCGGTGAGGCTTGAAGCGCTGGTGCATATTATTACCTGTTCAAAGACCGGGGCCGAAACTCTGGTAAAGTGTATAAACCGTGCAGGATTTCTGGTAGAAAATTTTATTCTTCAGACTCTTGCCGCAGGACGGGCCGTATTAACCCAGGAAGAAAAAGATCTTGGAGTAGCCCTGGTTGATCTGGGAGGGGGAACGACGGAGATGCTGGTATACAATGACGGCGCCCCCTTTTTTACCTCCACCATTCCTGCGGGGGGAACGCAGGTAACCAATGATATATCTGTGCTGAAAAATATTTCCTATGAGACAGCAGAACGGATCAAGATTGATGCGGGTTGCTGCTGGGAGCCTCTGCTGGAGGAAGATGATGATATTATTGTCCCCGGCATCGGGGGAAGACGGGTTCTGCCTATTCCAAAATCCCATGTGATGCAGATCATTAAGCCGCGAATGCAGGAAACATTCAACATGCTGAAGGAACGAATGGACAAGCTTTCGCTGTCCCGGCCTCTTGCCGCAGGGGTGGTATTGACCGGAGGCGGTGCGGAGCTTTTGGGTGTAGCGGAACTGGCAAGCAATGTGTTCAACATGCCTGTCCGTGTGGGGGAGTCCCTTCAGGTGGAAGGGCTTGCCGCCGAATACCGCAGTCCCGTTTATGCCGCGGCTCTGGGCCTGGTACTTGAAGGAGCGGTTCGTGAAGGAAGGGGAAAAGTGGAAGGGGAAGGGGCCGCCGAGGGACGTTCCCGCGAAAAGAATTTTACAGAGAAGATGCTAGACTGGTTCAGGAAGGAGTTTTTTTAACTGAAGCTGTTCCAAAACCGAACTGAGTTTTGGAACAGGTCCAATATAAAGTGATTTGGGAGGAACATTATGATGAACATTTCAGCGGTCAGCGATGACGAAATGACGGGACTTCCTGTCCCGGAAGAGCCGAAATTCGTTCCCATGACGATGGAAGCCGTACGAGCCGAGCCGGGGAAAGATTTGGCTGCGATCATCAGAGTGATCGGAATCGGCGGCGGCGGTACCAACCTGACAAATAATATGATCGACAAGGGTATTGCCGATGTGGAGTTTGTCGCAGTTAATACGGATGTTCAGGATCTTTTCCAGAAAGCCAAGGCGCCGGGTAAAATTCCAATTGGGAAAAAACTAACAAACGGCAGAGGCGCGGGCGGTGAACCTGAGATTGGTGAAAAGGCGGCTAACGAAGACCGGGAAAACATTCTTGACTGGCTTAAAGGTGTGGATATGGTTTTTATTACCGCTACCTTCGGCGGAGGAACCGGTACCGGCGCCGCCCCGGTAATTGCCAAGCTTGCCAAGGAAGAGGGAGTACTCACCGTAGGCATTGTAACCTTGCCTTTTGAATTTGAAGGCCCCTACAAGATGGAACTTACAGATGCGGGAATCAATAGACTGCGGGAATCGGTTGACACTCTTATTGTTATACCCAATGAGAATGTTTTCAAATTTGATCCGGATATAAAGGCCAGGGAAGCGTACCTTAAAGCCAATGACATTCTCTACTGCGGAGTTAAAGGTATTTCAGACATCATCACAAGAACCGATTTTGTGAACACCGATTTTGCAGACGTTGCAAAAACCATGCGGGGCAAGGGGGACGCCCTCTTTGGCATCGGTACTGCCGCCGGGGAAAACCGGGCCGTTCAGGCTGCTACCCAGGCAGTTGATAATCCCTTCTTTGAAGGCACTGCCATTACCGGAGCTACCAGCATCCTGGTGAATATTGCGGCCAGTGAAGATCTGGGAATGCGGGAAGTAAGGGAAGTTGTAGAGACCATACGGAACGGAGCGGATCCAAGAGTGAAACTGATCCACGGCCTGTCCATCGATCCTCTATTGGAAGAAAAACTTCAGGTAACGGTAATTGCTACCGGCTTTATCCGGGAAGACAAGCAAAGCGGCGAGAAGGAAAGACTTTATCTGGTACGGCCGGAACGGGATGTCTACAATATTGATGAATGGGATCAGATTCTCAACAAGGGCAAGGGCGGCGGTTTTTTGGGCCCCCGGAATATCCCTGACGATCTTGATGTGCCTACCATAATCCGCGATAAAAAACAGGAGATGGACAAGAACCGGACTTTTGATTTTAGCAGTTCAGGCAGAACGGGAACGGAGAAAGAGCTTAAGTGAAAAAAAACGGCCTGGAAGAACAGTTTTATGCCCGTCTCATCGCGCTGGAAAGACGTTCACGGCTCACCGCGGATACCTACCGGCTTGAGATCCGCCGTTTTCTGGAATGGCTGGAACGGGAAGTTCTACGGCCGGAAAGCATTGATTCTGCGGGTTTAATCGCATACCTCAATTTCCGCAGGCAGGGCGAGAAGGGCATTAATTCCGTTTCGACAGCCAAGGCTCTTTCGGCCCTGCGATCCTTTTTCCGGTTTCTGGAAGCGGAAAGAATCCGGCAGGACAACCCGGCGCTGCTTCTGGAGACACCCGGAAAACAGAGACATCTTCCTGCCGTACTGGATCAACATACCGTGGAGGATGTTCTCAGGGCTGCGGATGACGGAACTCCGCTGGGTTTGCGGAACCGGGCTCTCTATGAATTGATCTATTCGGCAGGTCTCCGGGTTTCCGAAGCGGTGGCTCTGAATGTGGAAGATGTGGATTTTCCGGGAGGTTCGGCCAGAGTACGGGGAAAGGGAAACAAGGAGAGACTTGTGGTCTTTGGATCTCAGGCGGCAATAATTCTGAAAAAATACATCAAGGAAGTCCGGCCTGTCCTTGCAAAAAAGAGACAGTCACGGGCCCTCTTTATAGGAAAGACGGGGAAGCGGCTTTCCCGAAAGGGGATCTGGAAGAACTACACCCGTCCGGCCGCCGTTGCCGGTGTTTCTTCAAAACTTCATACCCTGCGCCACAGTTTTGCTACAGCGCTTCTCGCCGGGGGTGCGGATCTCCGTTCGGTACAGGAACTGTTGGGTCATGCGGATCTTACCACCACCCAGATCTATACCCATGTGGATGTAAAAACCCTGCGGGAAAAACATAAACAGTATCTGCCGAATCTGGATCTCTTCAAAGGGCGGAAAGATCAATGAAAGTTAAAGAAGTTCTTTCGGGCATTGTGATTGTGGCGGTTGTCTTTGCCGTGGTCTTTGGAGTTTATAGCGGAGCCAGGAAGAAAAGCCACCGGGAACTGGCAAAACGTATCGCGGAGCTTTCTCCCAAGGGAGGGCCCCCTGAAACCATAGAAGGGCTCAGCAAGGCCATTGCCCTCTACGAGGATCAGATAGCATTGAATCTCAAGGAGGGGGTACAGACGGCAACCTACTGGAAGATACTGGCAACCAGGTATATCGATAAAAAACTATACAACGAAGCTTTGAAAGCTTTGGAACAGGCGGTATATTACAATAATGAGGATCCGACTTTATTTTATCTGACAGGCCTCTCCGCGGGGGTTGTGGCGAAATCTTCTCTGGATTTTCCCGATACAGAAGAGAATTTGCGGATACGTTACTTTACCCTGGCGGAACAGGCCTATTTAAGATCGATAGAGCTTGATCCTGATTATCCAAAGCCCCGTTACGGACTGGCAATTCTCTATAGCTTTGAGCTGGGGCGTCCTCTGGAAGCCTTGCCTCATTTGGAACATTATGCTGAACTTTTACCCAGAGACATGAATGCACTCTTTGCCCTGGCGAGGGTTTATTATCAGACAGGCAACAATGAGCGGGCGCTGGAAATCTATGACCGCATCGTCCGGGAAGCCAGGGATCAGAACCAAAAGGCAGAGGCCCAGAAAAACAGGGAGTTTATACTGGAGATGAATAATGGCTGAAAGAGACTTGCTGATTTTTATCATCAACCGTATTCCCGGTCTTACTCCCGGGGAACGTCTTAAACTAATGGAAGAATTTCATTCGGAAGATGAATTCCGAAAGTCCGCCAAGGTAAATATTGAAATGTGTATCCGCCGGCCTTTGAGGCGGGACTGGACTATGGAAACTGTTTGCGCTCTTGCAGAAGGCGACTTCAAGGCCGCCCTTCGGCGGGGCATACGCTGGACTTCATGGAATGACGGGGATTATCCGCCGCTCCTCCGGGAGATATTCGATCCGCCGCCGCTTCTCTATTACCGGGGAAAACTACCCGACCCGGAAAAGCCCCTGATGGCCATCGTTGGAACCAGGCATCCCAGTGCAGGCGCCCAGGCTCAGGCTTTTGAGATTGCACGGGAATTGGGCAGGGCCGGTGTAGCGGTGGTATCAGGACTTGCACTGGGAATCGATGCGGCCGGCCACCGGGGAAATCTCGAAGGTTCTGCCCCCACCGTGGCGGTTCTGGGCTGCGGGGCGGATATGGTGTATCCTCAAAGTAACCGTCCCCTTGCCCGGCGCATATTGGAGGGCGGGGGTGCAATCATCTCCGAGTATCCTCCGGGGACGGAAGCCTTCAAGTGGAATTTTCCTGCCAGGAACCGGATCATCTCGGCTCTTGCGCGGGGAGTGCTTGTTGTGGAAGCGCCTGAACATTCAGGCGCCCTGATCACTGCAGGCTTTGCCCTGGATCAGGGCCGGGATCTCTGGACGGCTTCTGCCGGTATTGCTTCGGGCCCTTCGGGGGCAGGAACGCGGAAACTGGCGGGAGAGGGAGCGCGGATCATTCATAATGCAGCAGAGATACTGTCGGAATGGAAGATTGAAAAAGACAGGAAAGACGGAGAAGAAGCCGGACTTCCGCCGGGACAGGCACTGGCCCGCTCTCTGGCAAAACAACTCAATATTGAGTTTGATTCAGAAAAATAGGAAAAAAAATCGATGACGCGTGAAAAAAAGAAGATTGGCGGACAGGAAACAGACAAGGCAAAACCGGGGAAAAAAACCTCTTCCCGCAAAACGTCAAAAGAGCAAAAAATTCTTGTCATTGTAGAGTCTCCTGCCAAAGCCAAAACCATCGAGAAATACCTGGGGAGCGATTACTCGGTAAAAGCTTCTATCGGCCACCTTATCGATCTTCCCAAATCGCGTCTTGCCATTGACGTGGATCATAATTTTGAACCTGAGTATATCACCGTCCGGGGAAAGGCAAAACTCCTCAAGGAATTGCAGGGGGATGCAAAGAAAAGCGTTCGTGTATTACTGGCAAGTGATAATGACCGTGAAGGGGAGGCCATCGCCTGGCATCTGCGGAATGCGATCAGCGCTAAAAATGCACGGGTGCCGATTCAGCGTATTGCATTCAATGAAATAACTCCCCAGGCCATAAAGGAAGCGGTAGCCAATCCCGGAGACATTGACGAATCCAAGGTAAATGCCCAGAAGGCCCGGCGGGTGCTGGACAGGCTGGTTGGTTACAATCTTTCGCCTCTGCTCTGGAAAAAAGTAAAGAATGGTCTCTCCGCAGGAAGGGTGCAGTCTGTGGCCTTAAGGCTTATCTGCGAAAGGGAAAAGGAAGTTGAATCTTTTATTCCCGACGAGTACTGGTCTCTTGATGCGGATTTCAAAGTCGGAAAGAATTCCTATACCGCCCAGTTGGTTTCCTGGCAGGGACAGAAACCGGAACTTAAAAATGAAGAATCGGTAAAGAGTATCATTGCGCAGGTTGAAAAGGCGGATTGTATTGTTCAGGATATCCGGAAAACCGAAAAGACCCTGCGGCCCAAGCCTCCCTTTACCACTTCCCAGCTTCAGCAGACTGCCGCCAACCGCCTTGGCTTTACCAGCAAAAAAACCATGCAGGTAGCCCAGATGCTCTATGAAGGGGTGAATATCGGTTCCGGCCGGGTAGGGCTCATTACCTACATGCGTACAGATTCTGTGCGTATATCCCAGGCGGCCCTGGAAGAAGTTCGGGAATGGATAAGCGCCGCTTACAAAGATTCTCTGCCGGAAAAACCCAATGAGTATGCGATGGGGAAGAAGTCCCAGGATGCCCATGAGGCAATCCGCCCTACCTATGTTAAATATATTTCCGATGACATTAAGGATTACCTGAGCCGGGATCAGTTAAGGCTCTATACGATAATCTGGGAGCGTTTTGTGTCCAGCCAGATGATCAATGCGAAAACACAGACAGTGAGCGTAGACATAGCCGCAGGGGAAGGGATCTTCAGGATCACCGGAACCAAAATTACCGAGAAGGGTTTTTATAAGGCAATGAAACTTCTTGCTTCCAGGGAAGAAAAAGGGAATCCTTATCCTGTATTGAAGAAGGGTGATAAGATTCATGTTGACAAGTTCCATTCGGAACAGCACTTTACCCAGGGGCCGCCCCGTTTTACCGATGCTTCTATCGTAAAGACACTGGAAGAATTGGGAATCGGCAGGCCTTCTACCTATGCCAGCATTATTTCCGTTCTTTTGGATCGTTACTATGTAACCCGTTCCAACAAGCAGCTTGTGCCTTCGGTGCTGGGGCGTCTTATCAATGACATGCTGGTGGAATACTTCCCCCATGTGGTGGATTCGGCATTTACCGCTTCCATGGAAACAAAGCTTGATCAGGTAGAGGAGAGTGCCATCCGCTGGCCGGACATGATTCGGGAATTCTGGGATCCTTTCAAGAATACGGTGGACGAAGTCGGAAAGACTCTGGAATCATACAAGGGTTCCCTTGATGAGCCGACGGATTATGTGTGCGAGAAATGCGGAAAACCCCTGATAAAGAAGCTGGGACGTTTCGGGTTTTTCCTTGCCTGCAGTGGTTTTCCCGAATGCAGGAATACGAAGAGTATCCCTCTTGCGACATGTCCCAAATGCGGCGGCGATATTGTCGCCCGGAAAACCCGCGGCCGGGGAAAGGAATTCTACGGCTGCAGCAACTACCCTGACTGTGACTTTATCAGTCACTTCAAGCCGATAAATCAGAATTGCCCTAAATGCGGTCATTTCCTCGTGGAGAAGTTTGACAAGAGAAACGGCAGTCATAAAGCCTGCATAAACCCGGAATGCGATTACCTGCATTCGGATGATGATGTGGAAGACAGAGAGGTAAAGATTGAGGAGTGATAAATCCGGAATGAGCGCTGTGGAACAGAGGCTTGTTGATCAGTATCTTTTGTATCTCGAATCGGTACGGGGAGTGTCTGCGCGTACTCTGGAAGCCTATGGAAAGGATCTTGAGCGTTTTGAAAATTACTGTATCAATCACGGGATAGAGATTGAGAAGGCGGAACAGGTAGAGGTAGAGGGTTTTATCGCGGATCTCAGCGCCGAAGGGATAGCCAGTGTCAGCGTGAACCGGGCCCTTTCTTCCATCCGGGGCTTTTACCGCTGGCTTGTACGTTTTAAAAAACGCGGTGATAATCCGGCCCAGAATTTGCGAAATCTCCGTTCCCCCAAAACCCTTCCGGCCTTTCTCTGGGAAGAGGAGATGGCCGGTTTCGCCGTGCTCCCCGAAACCGCAGGAATCCTGTGGCCCGAACGGGACAAGGCATTGATACTCTGTATGTATTCGGGAGGCTTGCGTATTTCGGAGCTGGTTGAACTGTCCCTGGACAGGCTTGAAAAAGATGCAGGCGGCGCACGGGTTATCGGCAAGGGGAATAAGGAACGCTATGTGTTCTTTTCCGATCAGGCAAAAGAGGCGCTTAAGGATTATCTTTTGGAAAGGAAGGCCAGGATCAAGGGAGAGGAGCCTACGAAACGGGTTTTTATAAACCGGAAGGGGGGAGCCATTTCGGTTCCCGGAGTACGCTGGATTATTTCCAGATATGCCGGTCTTTCGGGGATACAGAAGAAAATACATCCCCACAGCCTGAGGCATAGTTTCGCAACCCATCTTGTCAATTCCGGATGCGACGTACGGGTGGTACAGGAACTCCTGGGCCACGCAAGTATCTCTACTACACAGCGTTATACCCATGTGGATATCGAGCGGCTCAAACGGGTATATACGAAGGCACACCCTCACGGGTAAAGTAATGAACGGAGATTATTGAATATGAAGAAAACGGAGAAGATGCACAGTACAACGGTTTTGGCTGTCCGAAAAAACGGGCAGGTTGCCATGGCAGGGGACGGACAGGTAACCATGGGTGAGACGGTGATGAAGAACAACGCCCGGAAGGTACGGCGCCTTATGGACGGCAAGGTTCTCTGCGGTTTTGCCGGAGCTACTGCCGATGCCTTTACCCTTTTCGATCTTTTTGAAGTGAAGCTCAAAGAATACTCAGGAGATCTTCTCCGCGCCGCGGTGGAGCTTGCCAAAGAATGGCGGACAGACAGAACCTTGCGGCGTCTTGAAGCCCTGCTTCTTGTGGCGGATCTCCAGAAGACTCTGCTCATCTCCGGTACAGGGGATGTGATTGAACCTGCGGAAAACGCTCTGGCCATCGGGTCGGGTGGGAACTATGCCTATGCCGCAGCCCTCGCCTATCTTGAAGGTTCCGTCTTTGGCGCAGCGGAAATTGCGGAAAGAAGCCTTAAAATCGCAGGAAATATCTGTATCTATACCAACAGCCAGATAATACTTGAGGAACTGCCCTCGAAGGAAAAGAAATAATGCCTGAATCAAATTCTCCGATCATGAGAGAAGACCGGAACCTTGACAAACTTACTCCAAGGGAAATAGTAACAGAGCTTGATAAATACATCGTGGGGCAGAAGAAAGCCAAACGTGCGGTAGCAGTAGCTCTGAGGAACCGTATGCGGCGGCTCAAGCTGGATCCCGAAATCAGGGAAGACATTGCCCCCAAGAACATCCTCATGATAGGTCCCACCGGAGTCGGTAAAACCGAAATAGCCCGGCGTCTTGCAAAGCTTGCCAATTCGCCTTTTATCAAGGTTGAGGCTACCAAGTATACCGAAGTGGGATATGTCGGCCGGGATGTGGAATCCATGGTCAGGGATCTCATGGCCGCCGGAGTTCAGATGGTAAAACAGGAGATGCAGGAATCGGTAAAGGTGGAAGCGGAGAAACGGGCCGAAGAAGCCCTGCTGGATCTCCTTTTTCCGGGTACCAAAAAAAGGGCAAAGGAAAGCAAGGCCAGGCAGCAGCCCGTAGTCCGTCCCATGGGGTCTTTCTCGATAAATCCCGAAGGTTCCAATGGTTCCGGCTTGATCGGAACAGCCATTCAGGTGGGAATTCCCATGGGCTACGATGTTCAGAACGAAGGGCAGGCCGATTCGGCTCCGGAAGAAGACAGGAGAAAGGACACTGAGGAAGAAGCCGCCGCGGCGAATCAGGGAAGCAAGTCCACACGGGAAACATTCCGCCAGTGGCTGAAGGAAGGCAGGCTGGAAAACAGATCTGTGGAGATCATGGTAAACCAGAATCCCCAGTTTCCATCCGTTGAGATGATGGGCGGCGGCATGGAGGAGCTTGAATCGAGTCTTTCCGGCATTGCAGGTTTCTTCGGCGCCAATAAAAAGAAGAAGGTAGTTACCGTTGCCCGCGCCCGTGAGATTCTCCGGGCGGAGGAAGCGGAAAAACTGATCGACCGTGACCGGGTAAGCGACGAAGCCAGACAGCGGGTAGAAGAGACAGGCATCGTGTTTATCGACGAGATCGACAAGATTGCCGTCAAGGGCGATCGCGGCGGCGGGCCGGATGTAAGCCGGGAAGGAGTGCAGCGGGATATACTCCCCATCGTGGAGGGAGCAAGGGTGAATACCAAATGGGGGCCGGTGAATACCGATCATATCCTGTTTATCGCAGCGGGAGCCTTCAACGTAAGTAAGCCCTCCGATCTGATTCCCGAATTGCAGGGCCGTTTTCCCCTGAGGGTAGAGCTGGATTCCCTGGGCAAGGAAGAGTTTCTTCAGATACTGACGGAACCCAAGAACGCCCTTACCAAGCAGTATACCGGTCTTCTGGGGACTGAAGGCGTGGACATTGAGTTCAGTGCCGAAGCGGTAGAGCGTCTGGCTGCCCTGGCCGCAGAAGTAAACTCAAAACTTGAGAACATAGGCGCCCGGCGGCTCCATACAATCATGGAAGCCCTGCTGGAGGAACTTTCCTTTGAAGCGCCCGATATTTCGCCTGTAAAGATACCGATTACCGTGGAATACGTGAATGAAAAGCTTCACGATGTGGTGCAGGATCAGGATTTGGGACGATATATCCTTTAACTGTTCTTTTAAGCTACCGATAATTATAAGTGGGAGGATCGGTAAATAATGAGTACTTTTTCCAAAACGGTAGATCTCCTTCACCGGGGCATGGACGCAAGCCTTGTCCGGGGAGAAGTGATCGCCAACAATCTCTCCAATGCCAATGTGCCTAACTTCAAGCGTTCCAACGTGAATTTTGAAAGCGAACTCAAGCGGGCTCTTGAAACGGAAGAACGGAAGCCCAGACTGGAGCTCACCCTTACCAATCCCAAACACATGCCAAGCTGGCGGCCCAGGGATTACAGGGATGTAGAGATCCGGCGGGTACTGGACTATACAACGAGCTACAATAACAACGGAAACAATGTGGATCCTGAACAGGAATTCAACCTGTTTCTGGAAAATCAGTTGAAATATACACTTCTGGCCCAGGCTGAAACTTTCGAGTTCAGTCAGGTTAACCAGGTGTTGAGGAGTTGATGAATGGGAATCTTTAATGCCATTAACATAGCGGCTTCCGGGATGAGCGCTCAGCGGCTCCGCTCCGATGTGATTGCCGACAATATCGCCAATGTGAATACTACCCGTACCGATGAAGGAGGCCCCTACCGCCGCAGCCGGGTGATCCTCCGCCCCCGGGCAGAAAGTCCTTTCTGGCGTTCACCCTTCCTGCCTGAGTCCATGAATGACGGCATTGGCAAGGGAGTCCGGGTGGTGGAAATCGAAAAAGATTTTTCGACGGAGAACAAGTACCGTTACGATCCCACTCATCCCGATGCAATTAAAACGGGTTCCCGTACCGGTTATGTGGAATTACCCAATGTGGACATCGTTACGGAAATGGTGGACATGATCTCCGCTTCCCGTGCCTACGAAGCCAATGCGGCGGTTGTGGACGGAGCAAAAACCATGTTCCAGCGGGCCCTTGAAATAGGCGGGAGGTAGCATGAAGTTCCGATTCCCATCCGGTTTGACGACGCGGTCTTTTGATCGCGGCAATAGGAGCGTAGCATAACAGATGAGTACGGTAATACTAACGCCTGATATGGTAAGCGGGGATCATATTCCCTTAAAGCTTACCCATCCAAAGCACATGGCCCCGGCGCCCGGACAGTTTGTAAATGCGGGCCGCCAGATTGAAGAGTTGAAAGCGAAAACCGGTGCCGATATGGTTGTCCGTTCGGGAACTTTTGAAGAAGCAATGCTGCAGGCACTGGATCGTGTGTCAGGGGATCAGCAGTTTGCAAGCAGCCTTGCCCGGCAGGCAGTAACCGATCCCGGATCGGTGGATGTTCATGATATTACCATTGCCCAGGCAAAGGCCCAGATGTCGCTCAACATCACACGAAATATTTTGAGCCGTCTGGTGCAGGGTTGGAGGGACGTTATAAATACAAGATAATGCGGCCATTCCAGGCCGCATTGGGTATTGAGCGAAAGGAAGCTTGATAGTTAGGGAACCGCTGATTACATGATACCGGTCGGCGTTTCCCCGGGTAATCGATAGGGGGGGGACAGATGGAATTTTTACGCAAGATTATTGCCCAGATACGGAATCTCTGGGGAAAGATGGCGGTGATCCAAAGGATCATCCTCATCGGGATCGCCGTGGCGGTGATAGGAGGCCTGGTTGCCCTTTTCACCATTTCTTCGGCGCCCACACTGGTGCCGGTGATCGATGCGCCTATCCGGGACGAGGCTGCCCGGGACAGGATCATTATGCGGATCAACCAGGAAGGCGTCAAAGCTTCGGTATCACCCGCAGGAATAGTGCAGGTTAATGATGACGCAACCGCAAAAAGAATGCGCGGCATCCTTGTCCGGGAAGATCTTATTCCTTCCGGCACAGATCCCTGGGCGATCTTTGACCGGGATCGCTGGACAATCACCGATTTTGAACGGAATGTAAATCTCCGTAGGGCGATTGCCCAGATGGTGACGGATCACATCAAGGCGATTGATGACGTTGACGATGCCAATGTAACTATAGTGAGCCCTGAACGGGAACTCTTTGCAGCAGACCAGGATCCGGTAACTGCCAGTGTGGTACTGACTCCCAAACCGGGAAGCGACATTCTTACCAACCGGAAAAAAATCGAAGGCATACAGAAGATCCTCAAATACGCGGTGCAGGGCCTTAGCGACGAGAATATCGCCATTGCCGACACGAACGGAAACCTCCTCAACGACTTTGAAGGCATGGCCGCCTTTGACAGGCTTTCCCTCATTGAAAAGGAACAGAAACTGATCCTCCAGCAGGAGACGCGCTACAGAGCTTTAGTCTTAAAATTCCTGCAGGAGATCTACACCAAAGACCGTGTCCGCGATCTCAACATCAAGATCGAAATAGATATGAGCAAGCGGGCGGTAGATATTGAAGAGTACTTCCCCATCACCATCAAGCCGAGAACCCCCGGCCTTCCCTATGACGATTCTCGAGTGGTAAACTCCGTAACCAGGTCTACCAATACTTCCACTACAAAGTGGGAAGGAACAGGCTTCAACCCCGAAGGCCCCGCAGGTGTGGAAGGGCAGACTCCCCCGGCCTTCAAGGATATGCAAAACCTCTACGGCAAGATGAGTCAGGAAACACTCTTCAAGAATGAAGAGATCAACAAGAGAACAACCCAGGAGGAGAAGAGTCCCCAGATTGACCGGATAACCGTTTCAGTCAATATCGACGGCAAATGGAAATGGAAGTATACTGAAAAGGGGAAGCCGGTGATCCTGGCCAACGGTTCCATCGAAAGGGAATATACCCCTGTTCCCGAGGAAGATCTGCGTGCCGCCCAGTATCTTATCCAGAATGCAATAGGGTATAATGCGGCAAGGGGAGATGCCGTCACCGTGGAGAATATTCCCGTTGACAGGACAAGCCAGTTCAGTGATGAGGATGCGGCCTATTTTAGGGATCAGCAGATCAAGACCACAATCTTTGTCTTCCTCTCCGGTCTGGCGCTGCTCCTTGTTGGTTTCATCATGTTCCGGCTCATCACCAGGGAGATCGAACGGCGGCGGAGGATCGCGGAAGAGCTTCGGGCACAGCGGGAACAGGCTGCACGGGATGCGGCTATCGCCAGTGCGGAAGAAGGCGGTGTAGACGTATCCATCTCGGTGGAAGAGCGGACACGCATGGAACTGCAGGAATCTGTAGCCAATATGGCTAAAGAGCATCCTGAAGATGTGGCCCGGCTTATCAGAACATGGCTGTTGGAGGAATGAATAGGAAATGGCAAAGAGCAGCGCTTCATCCGGTGGAGTCATGGCAGGCTCCAAGAAGAAAGGCAATAAAGAATTTACCGGCCGCCAGAAAGCAGCCATATTCCTTGTGACCATTGGTTCCGAGATCTCCGCGGAGATCTTCAAGTTCCTTCGGGAAGACGAGATCGAAACCCTTACCTTTGAAATTGCCCGGCTTGAAACCATAGAGCCCGATCAGAAGGACGCCATACTCCAGGAATTCCAGGAACTGATGATGGCCAACCAGTTCATCAGTACAGGCGGTATTGACTATGCCAGGGAACTCCTTGAAAAATCTCTGGGAAGCCAGAAGGCAATCGATATAATCAACCGTTTGACTTCGAGCCTGCAGGTAAGGCCCTTTGACTTTATTCGCCGGACAGATCCGGCCCATCTTTTGAACTTTATCCAGCAGGAACATCCGCAGACCATTGCGCTTATCCTTGCGTATCTGGAACCCAACAAGGCCAGTGTAATTCTCCAGAACCTTCCCCACGAAACTCAGAGCGATGTGGCCCGCAGAATTGCTACCATGGATCGTACAAGCCCCGAAGTACTACGGGAAGTTGAACGGGTTCTTGAAAAGAAACTTTCGACTCTGTCAAGCGAAGACTACACCACTGCAGGCGGGGTGGAGAGCATCGTTGAGATCCTCAACCTTGTTGACCGTGCATCCGAGAAGCAGATTATCGAAGCCCTGGAAGACGAAGATCCGGAACTTGCAGAAGAGATCAAGAAGCGGATGTTCGTGTTCGAAGACATTGTTATGCTGGACGACCGGGCCATTCAGAAAGTCATGCGGGAAGTGGATTCCCAGGAATTGGCCAAGGCCTTAAAGAGTGTAGATACGGAAGTTCAGGACAAGATCTTCCGCAACATGAGTAAGCGCGCCGCAGGTATGTTGAAAGAGGACATGGAATACATGGGCCCGGTACGTCTCAAGGATGTGGAAGAAGCTCAGCAGAAGATCGTGTCCATCATCAGACATCTTGAAGATACCGGCGAGATTGTTGTTGCCCGCTCCGGTGAAGATGAATTGGTTGTATAGAGGTTGTCATGGTAAAAGCTGTTTTACGTTCCGGTGAAGTTTCGATGGACCTTAAAAAAGTAGTTCTCGCTTCACCTACATCTTTTCCTGAACTGGCTCATCTGGCTCTCCAGGAAGAACAGCTTGAAGAAGCGGAAGAGATCAATGAAGAGTATCAGGGCCCTACCGTCGATGACATACGCCGGGAAGTGGAAGCATTCAAGCTTCAGTGGGAACAGGAACGGGAGGCGATGATTCGCTCCGCCAAGGCAGAGGCCGAAGGCATTGTAAAGGAAGCGGAGGAAGCGGCCTTTCGGGAAGTGAAACGTAAAACAGATGAAGCCCAGACATTGAAACAAAAAGCCGAAGATGAAGCGGAAGAGATAATTGCCGCGGCAAACAGGAAGGCCAAAGAGATCGAAGACGCTTCCCACCAGGCATTTGAAGCGGAACGGAAAGAGGCCGAAGAGCGGGGGAGGATAGCGGGAAGGGACGCCGGATTTGCCGAAGGCCGGACCGAAGTGGAACGTCTTGTGCAGCGAACCCAGGTGATATTGGAACGGGCCCAGAATCAGCGGGCGGATATCCTTGCAGGCTGCGAACAGGAAATAATCGATCTTGTGCTTCTCATTTCCAGAAAAGTAATTAAGGTAATTTCGGAAAATCAACGGAATGTAATTATCTCCAATGTGGTACAGGCCCTGCGTAAGGTCAAGGGCCGCGGCAACATTATCATCAGGGTAAACATGATGGATGTGAAGCTAACCACCGAACACATCAAGGATTTTATTCAGATGGTGGAAGGTTCAAAGTCGATTCAGGTAGTAGAAGACTCCTCAATAGATCCGGGCGGCTGTATCATTGAAACCGACTTTGGAGAAATTGATGCGAGGATCTTAAGTCAGCTTGCGGAACTGGAATCGAAGATTTTGGAAATATCCCCGATCAAGGGGAAGGCCAAAACTCAGGCTCTGACAGAAGGCGCTTAAAATGACTGCCATATTTGGAAAGTATCTTGAGGTTGCCAAAGATGTAGATCCCATCAAGTGTTCCGGAAAGGTAATAAAGATTCAGGGGCTTCTTATTGAAAGCGAGGGGCCTGCGGCAATTATCGGCGAAGTGTGCCGTATAGAAAGCCGCCGGAGCGGAAGCTCGGTATATGCCGAAGTGGTGGGTCTGCGGGATCGCATCGTGCAGCTTATGGCCTATGAAGAAATCGGCGGGCTTGAAATAGGATGCAGGGTTATTGCTACCGGAAAACTTCTTGAGGTGGCCGTTTCCAACAAGCTTCTGGGTAGAGTGCTTGACGCCATGGGTAAACCCATCGACGGCAAGGGAGAGATAGAATCGCCTGTCCACTATCCGGCGGTAACGGCTCCTCCCAATCCGCTTAGCAGAAGGCGCATTACCGAAAGGATCAGTACCGGAATACGGGCAATCGACGGACTTCTGTCCGTAGGCCGCGGACAGCGGTTGGGTATCTTTGCCGGTTCCGGTGTCGGTAAGTCAACACTCCTCGGGATGATTGCCAGAAACACAAATGCAGACATCAACGTTGTCGCTCTCATCGGTGAACGGGGTCGCGAGGTGAACGATTTTATCGAAAAGGATCTGGGACCGGAAGGCCTTGCCCGCTCCGTACTGGTAATTACTCCTTCCAACTCGCCGCCCCTCTCCCGGCTCCGCGGCGCATACGTGGCAACTGCAGTCGCCGAGTATTTTCGCGATCAGGGCCTGGACGTGATGCTCCTTTTCGATTCTGTTACCCGCTTTGCCCGGGCTCAAAGGGAAATCGGGCTTGCAACCGGCGAGCCGCCCGCCACCCGCGGTTACACTCCTTCAATGTTCGATTCAATGCCGAAGCTTCTGGAACGTTCCGGTACTTCAAACCGTGGCAGCATCACTGCTTTCTATACAATACTGGTTGATGCCGATGAACTGGATGAACCTGTATCCGATACGGTACGGGGAATTCTTGACGGTCATATCGTACTTTCCCGAAACATGGCCGAACATTATCACTACCCGGCCATTGATATACTGGGCAGTATCTCCCGGCTTGATCGTGCGGTTGCAGGACCTCTGACCATAAAAGCAGCGGGTTACATAAGGCGTCTCATGGCAGTCTATGCGGAAACGGAAGACCTTATCAATGTGGGAGCCTACCAGGCCGGAGCCAATCCGGAAATTGACGAGGCTGTGGCAAGGCATAAGGTCATCGAAGACTTTCTCATCCAGGCTGTTGATGAAAAGACAACTCTTGCGGATACCCTTAAAATGATGGGTGAAATTGCAGGCGTCGAAATTCCTGAGACGGAAACCGCCGAGTACCTGCGCAAGGCATTCGGGGCTTTCAATTTTGCGGACGGCAGTATTACTGTTCCTGAGTACTTCCCGAAAGACGAAATGCCTGAAGTTGAAACTCCACGGCATGAACAGGCCCCCGAAGCCCTCTACGAAACGCGTCCGGACGAAAAACCCGTTACGGAAGAAGTTCCGGAAACCCGGAATGAGATTCCTGCCCTCGAAACGGAGGAGCTTTCCTTTGGAGCTCTTCAAAATGAAACCGGCGAACTTCCCCTGATCGATCTGTAGCGGTGTACCATGAGACGTTTTCACTTTAATCTTGAAAAAGTCCTCGAATTCCGGAAATACCGGGAAAGGGAAACTGAGATAGAGCTCGGCAGGGCCATCGCCGCGCTTACGATAATTCAGAACGGCTTAAAGGAAAATGCGGTAAACCATCATAAGGCGGCAGAGGAGCGTTTTGCCCAAACGGATATTCGGGACATCCAATACTACGATCTTTATGTGCAGCGTCTCGATATTGAAAAGGAGAAGCTTCTCAGGGAGGCGGCCCAGGCTGCCATTGTAATCGAAGAAAAGCGTGCTGTTTATCTTGAGGCTTCCAGGGACAGGAAGGTACTGGACAAACTTAAGGAAAAAAGAGAAAAAGAATACCGCAAGACCATGCTGGCCGAAGAAACAAAAGAGCTTGACGACATCGCTTCCCTGGCCGTAGCACGGAACAGGGCGGGGAAGTAGGGGGATCTTCAACGGAGAACCGGTGATATAGAAGAGAAGCACGCGGGCCGGGCGGCGTGCCTCCCTCCGGATACCAGGCTGTTCCAAAAACTGAAGTTTTGGAACAGCCTCACATTACGGACAGACACTATTTAGAAAAGAATATGCCTGTGCCCGTACCTCCGAATATATATGAACAAGCTACGATAGTATCATTACCGTAGGCAATCATATAAAAAGAAGAAGTTATATTACTGTTGCTCCAGGTGGCGCCGTCGTTTGAATATAGTAACCCTTTTCCCTCTATAGAACCATTATAATTTGCCTTACTGGCAATCCACAGGCTGCCGGTATACACGGCCAGGCACATGCCGTCCGTGACATTTGTAGACTGCCATGTTTTACCATCGGTAGAATACCATATACCGCCGCCGTCATTAAAGCCGCCTCCGGCAACCCAGATGCCTCCATGATACCGGATTGAAAAGTTCCAAGCATTGGTAGGGGCATTGCTCTTTACCCATGTTGCCCCATTGGTTTCTGAATAATAAAGGCCGTCTTCGCATTCGGCAACCCAGATGCCGCCTGCATATTCGAACCAATAGAAATTCTTGTCGGTGATATTACTATCGGTCCAGCCGGTTTTCCCATCAGTGGAATATTGAATTCCCTTGTCATTATTACCGCCTGCAAGCCAGACATTGTTGGCATAGTGAAACGCCGAATAACGGTGAGATGTAATACTTGTAGGCTGCCATGTTGCTCCATTGTCTTCAGAATATATAATGCCGTTATTACTGTCATAACCGGCCAGCCATAGACCATTGGCATAGTAGACCGACTGAAATTTGCCGCTGGTATCGCCGGCATTCCAGGTAATGCCGTCGCCGGAATAGATGATGGTATTGTTTGAGTCTTCTCCGCTGACCGCAACCCAACTGTTGTTGCCGTAATAAACGTTTGCATAAATTCCGGGAACCCCGGAAGCACTCTGCCAGGTAATGCCGTCGGTGGAATAGATGATGCCTCCGCTATAAGGGAGGGCCACGAATTTGTCCCCGCCAAAATGAACCCAGTTAAATGTACCGGCGGTAACAGTGCTCGCGGTCCAGTCCTTGCCGAAAGTTATATCATCATCACCGGTTTTGGAAAAGCTTACCGAAAACGAGAGGGTGTTTTCGGCGCTGTCTCCGCTCAGGATTCCTGCCGTTGCTGTCCCCGCGTTTACCGCCGGGGTGATGCCTCCGTTGAATTTATGTTCTGTTGCAGCCTTCAACACAATGGAAGCTGAATAATCCGTACCGGCGGCGAAGGTTTCGCTTACTTCGGGGATCCAGCTTATGCTTTGTACAGTATAGGTACTGTGCCCCGCGCTAAGGGCGCTTAAGGCTATGGGAGCCTCTCCGGTTTTCGGAGTGGCAAGTCCACCCACCGATGCGGCGCTAATCTCCGTTGGACCGCCCGGATCGCCGGACGGGCTGGGGCAGGCGGAGAACAGAAGGATACATGCCGGCACAAGGCAGGCAAGGTCGAAAGGAAGATATGTTTTCATATCAATCTCCTTTGTAAAATATAGGTACAGGGAAATCCCTGTATCGTACAAAGGAGTGAGAGGAGAATATTTACCAGGTACGGATTTAGATTCCGGTCGTATGAATTTTTATATGGGGGGGGGGGGGGG
>JAITLC010000146.1 GCA_031278095.1 Treponema sp. | reverse complement strand
GTGGAGGGAATACGGAAAGCGGCGGAATCAGGGGAGAGCGGCTCAATAGCCTTAAAAGAAAACGGCAAAAGCCGTCTCTTCCTTTGGAGGGAGGTCCCCGGTTCAGACCTGCTGCTGGTTCACGATTGTTATGAAGATTCGGTTTTAGGCGGCCTGGAATCCTTCAGGCTTTTGGCGGGTTTCGGCATATTTGCTTCAATCGTGCTGCTCTTCTTCATCATCCGTTTTGCCACAGGCAGGCTTACCCGCCGGCTCTATCTGATTATGGAAGGGATGAAGGAACTCAGGCGGGGGAACCTGGATGTTGCCCTGTGTATAGAGGGAAACGATGAAATCACCGACATGGCCCGGATATTTACCGATATGGCAGGACGTATAAAAGACCTTGCCGGAGAGATAACCAGGGAACAGCAGCTTGTTGCCCAGACTGAAATCCGGGCCATGCAGAACCAGATAAACGCGCACTTTTTGTATAATGTTCTGGAAACGGTAAAAATGCAGGCCGAGGTATGCAACGCCGCCGGCATTGTCCACAGTATTACCATATTGGGAAAGATGCTCCGTTACTGCCTTGGGCTCAGGCTGCGGGTTGTTTCACTCCGGGAAGAACTTGGATATATCCGTTCTTACATTGATCTTCTCAATATCAGAAACGATTATACCATTGAGCTGCGTGAACAGATTGAAGAATCCTGTCTGGACCGCAGGATCCCCAAAATGCTGATACAGCCCCTGGTGGAGAACGCCTTTCTCCATGCCGTGGAACCCCTGGGTGAAGACGCCCGGATTGATATAACGGCGGAAGTGGAAGATAAAGTCCTCTGGATCGGCGTCAGGGATTACGGCCCCGGCATGGGAGCCGAAGAACGTAAAAAAATTGAGGAAAGGATGCAGGCGGAAGAAGATATTTCCGGCCACATAGGCCTGTGGAACATACAGCAGCGGCTCAATGTTTTTTTTGGTGAAAACTGGAAACTGCGGATTGTAAGCGTCTCCGGCGAAGGAACGGCAGTCCATATCCCCATACCCTTGACCGGCGTGACGGAACAGCCATGTCCCTGATCCTGATTGTCGATGACGAAAAAATCATCCGCACGGGAATACGGAAGATACTGTCCGGCTCCATTGCCGGTCTGGAATTCCGTGAGGCAAAAAACGGCGTCGAAGCCCTGGAGCTTACCTTGCGGGAAGTGCCCGACGTGGTTATTACCGATATACGCATGCCCCGTATGAACGGAATCTCCCTGATGGCCGCTATCCAGGAAAAGATACCCGGCGGCGGCCCGAAAATCATCGTGTTAAGCGGCTATGATGATTTTGAATATGCCCGGAAGGCCATTACCTATCATGCCGTTTCATATATTCTCAAACCCGTGGACAGGAATGAATTGATTGCCGCTGTGTCCGGCGCTGTTTTGGAAGCCCATGGAACCAGGAAAGGCCTGGTGGAAAAAACCGTCAGGGAATTCGTGGTTGAAGGAAAATTGCCGGCAGGTCCTTTTCCCCCTGTCCTGTCATCCGGGGCGCCTGCTTTTTTCGTGCTTTTTATTTTCTCCCGCCGGGAAACCGCCGGCGCAGCCAGTACGGTTGAAGATTTTCTCGGAAGTCCCGGTTGTTACCGCATACTGCAAAATGAATACAGCCTGCTCGTCCTGGTATCGGGGGACAGGAGCCGCCTTGCCGGGCTACGCGGCGTCAAAGGGATCACGGCAGTGACCGGCGATATTTGCAAAAGCTTTCTTGACCTTGCTGCCGGCAGGCGGCAGGTCCGGATAGCCGCATGGAACCGTTTTTTCTCCCGAAAGATAATGGGGGGGGTATAATTCATTACTCCGAGCCGGAACATCCCCTCAATTACGGCGGTGTTGACAGCCTGTTGGGGAAGCTTGCCGGAAGTATAGGCGTAGCGGAAACCGAAACGGTAACGCAAAGGATAAAAGCGCTGGTTTCCCTGAGCGGTGTTCCTCCCGAAAACCGCAGTGAATACTGTTTTTTCCTTAATGAGTGGCTTGTTTCCCAGGCTTCGGGGGTCTATTGGAATTACACAGCCCGGGATGTGTATCTTTCCATAAAGAAATCCATGCTCGAAACCCCGGAACGCTTTGTTTCGCTTAATGAATGGAAGAAACATTTTTCCGATTTTATTCTTTATCTCCACGCGCTTATGCGGAAAGAGCGGCCCCGGTATGCCTTTATCGGCGAAGCCTTAACCTGGATAGAAGCCCATTTTGCCGAGGACATCAGCATGACCATGGCAGCGAACTACGTATCGGTAAATTACACCTGGTTTTCCGAAAAGTTCCGTGAACAGACAGGGATGCATTTCAGCGAATATCTTAACCGTCTGCGTGTCGAAAAGGCAAAGGCCATACTTGGAAGCGGCCGTTATATGGTCTACGAGGCCGCCGGGCTTTCTGGGTATCAGGATGTAAAGTACTTTCAAAAGGTATTCAGGAAAATCACCGGGGTTTCTCCCGGAGAATGGCGCCGCAAAAACAAAGAACCATAAAACCGAAAAAAACACACTCTTCCGAAATTTTTGGCCTTTTGAAAATTGGATAAATCCTTTTATGATATTCTTGGAATGAAACGGTTTTTAACTCGGCTCAGGAAAGAAAAACACCTGCAGATTATGGCCCTGCTGGGCGTGGCCTGGATGCTGGTTTTTAACTATGCCCCCATGTACGGTATTATCATCGCTTTCAAGCGGA
>JAITLC010000090.1 GCA_031278095.1 Treponema sp. | reverse complement strand
TGGATGCGGGAAGGATTTGCCATCTATTTCAGCAGTCTCAAGGCCGATGAAAAGGGAGAACTCTCCTATGAGGAAAACCTCTCCTGGCTTGATACGGTAAAGGCCCTGGGAAGCAGAATGCCCCGGGCAGAGGCAATTTTACATGCGGACAGCAGGACTGTGCCGGAAAACTTTCAGGCCGCCGCCTGGGCTCTGGTTTCCTTCTTTCTCAATTCCGGAAGTGAAGAATACTTTAGAACCATGATAGAAAGCTTCATGATCCTTGACAATGCAAAAAGCGCCGCGGAGAACGGAGAAGCGGTATATGCCCGGATTTCCGCATGGTCTCCTCAGCCTGACCTTGACGCGGACTTTAGTTCCTATATTGCCGCCCGCAGAACCTTTGCGGAGTTGGTGGATGAAGGCATAAAGGCTTACAGTTCAGGAGATCCCCTCGCTGCGGAACTGGCCTTTATGGCGGCGCTGGATCAGAAACCAACCCGGCACATTCCCTATTATTACCTGGCCCTTATTGCCTATGACGAAAAAAACTACAATCTTGCGGAGCAATACTACCGTTCCAGCCTTGAGTACGGAGCGGACAGGGCCCTTATCTCCTATGCGCTGGGACTTAACTCCATTGCCGCAGGCAAAAACAGCGAGGCCGCAGTTTTTCTTCAGGATGCCGCCGCGGCTTCTCCGGAAAGATACGGGGATCGGGTAGAGATACTGTTGAATCGGATTAAGTGAGGCCGGCTTTTTTGGCAACATCCGCAGGGCTGACACCAAGGCGTCTTACGGATTCATCCATCCCTTCTCAGACGGACAACGTCAATGCCTTTAGTTTATCTAGGGAAACGCTGATTAAATAATGCCAATCAGCGTTTCCCTGTGTATGTGCTCATTTCATTGCGCACATATCGCATTAAAGCAGCACTGATTTATTCTCGATTGAATAAATCAGTGCTTCCCTGGTGTCCGTCCATAAAGTCGGTTACTTTATGGACGGACCTTGCATTTGCGCATCTTTTTGTACCAAAACGGTGCGCAAAATGCCTGTTTTAAGGTAGTCTGTTTATAATGTGTCTACATTATAGACAGACACTATCTAATAACGGATTTTGTTCCGTCAGCCGTTTTTACTTGATACAGGGGTTGCCGCAGATGAAGGGAAAGACAACCGGACGGCAGGTTAAGAGTCACCGGTTGGCCGTCTCCGTCTCCTCCGTTTTGCAGGAGAAGATTCACCGGGAATTTCCGCCGGATGGGCTGCGTTTCTGCTGTGGAAGCTCTGGTGCATGGCGCCGTTCCGTTCGGCAAAATGGGATTTTTTGATGACTATGCCGTGTTCGGCAAGGATCATCCTTACCGCATGATCCAGTTCCATGCGGGGAGGATTCATAGGCAGTACAAACGAACGCGCCGCGGCAAAAACATTCTTGTAGATTTCCTGGTGGCTTAAAGGCAGATCTTCCTGCCCTTCATCCCAGAGGGCCTCTTCTTCAAGATAATCCCGGATAAGGGCCGAAAGGATCTCTCCGGAACGGTTTTTGAAGCCTTTTTTGTTGAGGAGTCCAAGGGTGGAAAGGTAGCGACTGCGGAAAACCGGTTTCTCTTTCATGAGACGCGAGGCTCCCGGCTGAAGATACCGATAGAGGCCGAGTTCCTCAAGACGGGTAACGATGCTGCCTGCCTGCGAGGAATGGATAATTTTGTTGATCTCTTCGGTAAGGCGTGAGGGGGATACCGAGGCAAGCAGGGCTGCCTGTTTGCGGATCTTCCAGCGGACTTGCATGGAAAGGGGGAAACCGGTAATCGCCGAATACTTTACCGCACGGATCATCCGTACCGGGTCTCCGGAAAAAATCATGCTAAGCGGGATGATGGGCCTGATACAGCGGGAACGGATATCCTTCATACCGCCCACATAGTCTACAACAATCTGCTGCTGGGGATCGTAAAAAAGGGCATTAAAGGTAAAGTCCCTGCGGAGTACATCTTCGTCAATGGTACCAAAGATGTTGCTTTCCGGGCTGTCCAAACGGGAACGGAAAGTGGACACTTCAAAAATTTTCGGGCCAAAGTAAACATGAACCAGGCGGAAACGGTGGCCGATGATGCGGGCATTGCGGAATATCTTTTTTATCCTTGCGGGACTCGCATCGCAGGCAATATCAAAATCCTTTGGTTTCTTTCCCAGAATAAGATCCCGGACTGCGCCTCCTACGATATATGCCTCGTGGCCCGAAGCCTTCAGCCTGGTAACAACACTGACAGCATCACTGTCAATATCGGAAAAGTTTATGCCGTGTTCGTCCTGGGTGTATACGGCAGCCTTCTTGATCCGTTTTCCGTCTTCCCTTGTTGAATACCTTATCCGCAAAGTATCTCTCCGCCTTTTATGGAGGCCGCTCCAGTTTTTCTATGCCGGCTCAATATGCCGTTTTAACCATGAAAGAAGATTTTCCGTTACTTCCTCCCGGTTGCTTTCATTCAATGTCTCGTGCCGGGCGCCGGGATAGAGAACAAACTCCAGATCCTTGACACCAATGCTGCGGTAAGTTTCCACGAGAGCCGTAGGACTTTTACCCATTTCCCCAACCGGATCGGAGGTACCTGCAAAAATATAAACCGGTATATCCTTCCGTATCTTCTCTACCGCTTCCCGCCGGTGGATACGGTTCAGGGCCTTGATCAGATCCCGGTAGAAACCCCAGGTATAGCTGACTCTGCAAAGGGTATCGGCAAGGAAACGATCTACCTCTTCCTGATCCCTGGAGATCCAGTCAAAAGGAGTTCTGTTGGGCCTGAAAGGTTTACTGTAAAAACTGTTTACAACGAGAGAAGCCAGGGAAGAGACACGCCGTTCTCCCCGGACAAAGGTAAAAAACGCAATAAGGGGAAGGCCCAGTTTTACATTGAGGCCGCCGGGGCCCCGGCTTCCCGAAAGAATGCAGCCTTCAAAACCGGAATATTTTTCAAAGCACTCCTGAACAATAAAAGAACCCCAGGAATGTCCCAGGATGAACAGGGGTATTGCGGGTCTCTCCTCCCGAATTAGGCGGTTAAGCTGCACAATATCGGCGCATACCCTTGAAAATCCGTCGCCGTCACCGCAGTGCCCCCTCAGGCCGCCCCTGCCCTCTCCATTAACGGAAGTATCCGCAGTCTTGCCGTGACCCCGCTGATCCGCGGCCCACACCTCAAAACCTGCTCTGCAAAGGGTTTCAGCCAGCCGTTTGTAACGGAGACCATGTTCGGACATGCCGTGAACAAGATGGAGAACAGCCAGAGGCTTCTCTGCAAAACCCCGGGATACCCAGCGGCGAAGGAAGATACGCCCTCCATCATCACAGTTGAACCATTGGGCATCTTCCTGTAGCATGAATTGTTCATCCATACGTCTATTCTATCCTGACATTACCGTTCTTTCAACCTTACACTCGCCGGTAGGAGGAAGGCATGATAGAATGAATCATGTCTATCGGGGATATTTTTGCCTGCAGAATTGAAAAAATAAGTTCCGGTGGGGACGGAATATCCTTTTTAAAAACCCCCGAAGGAAACAAAAGGGTCTTTATAGGTCTTTCGGCTCCCGGAGACGAGCTTGTCTGCCGCATTACCCGCGAACATTCGCACTGGGTGGAAGCGGAAATTGTTGAAATACATGAAGCCTCTCCCCTAAGAATGAATCCGTCCTGCCCTTTCTACGGACGCTGCGGCGGCTGTTCCCTCCAGCATCTTGGCTACGAGGCCCAACTGGAAGCGAAAAAAGGCATTCTGGAGGAAGCTTTTACGAGAATCGGCGGCTTTGAAAAAATGCCCGGTATAGAGATTGAAGCCTCAACTCCCTGGGAATACCGGAACAGGATGCAGTTCCACACGGTACAGCCGAATCATGTGCGGGCGCGTTCCCTTTCAAAAAAAACCATCTTTCCCCGCAGCGTTTCCCTTTTGGGCCTCAAGGCCCGTAAAAGTGCGGAAATTGTCTCCCTGGACGATTGCCCCATTGCCGACCCCCTGATCCGGAAGGCTCTGAAAAACCGTGAAGATATAAAAACGCCGCCGGGCAGAGACCGTTTTACCGTCTACGCCCGGAACGGCCTTCTTCTCTCCGAAGGGGGAACAAGCCGTGGTAAAACCGCCCTTCTCGGCAGGGAAATAGGCATTGACGCCGGGGTTTTCTTCCAGAGTAACGGGGAAATGCTTGAAAAACTGTGCGGGGATATTCTTGAAGCTGCAGAACAGGCTGAAAGAGATCTTCCCGCGGCGGATATTTTCTGTGGGGTGGGAACGTTTTCTTTTTTTCTCACCGGTCTCTTTCCCCGTATGGAACTGGTGGAAATAAACAGGCAGGCCCTGGCTCTGGCACGGGAAAATCTTCGTTTTGCGGCCGGAAAAATGGAATTCTTTGCCCTGAGTGATGAAGCCTGGGCGAAACAGGCTGAAAAATCTTGCGGTTTTGTCGTTGCGGATCCCCCGAGGGAAGGTTTTTCTCCGGGACTGCTGGCCTGGTTCTGTGAAAAAGGCCCTCCCCGGCTGGTCTATGTGTCCTGCGACGCTGCTACACTGGCCAGGGATGCGGGGACATTGAAAAAAGGAGGCTATACGCTTCTTTCACTGAAACTTTTTGATTTTTATCCGCAGACAGCCCATATTGAAAGTATGGCTGTTTTTATTAGGGATCAGGGAAGATATGGTGAATAGTGAATATGGAATAGCCCGGATTTTTTCAGGGATTTTCCTGTTGTTTCTCTGTCTGAATCTTGGAGCGCAGACAGAGGACGGAGGAGAAACTGCGGCAAAACCGCTCTGGCGGCAGGCAATGGGCGGAGTCATAATCGGGATCCCCACGGTGCAGGCCCAGTCCATTGTAGTGGTTCTGGACGGCGGAAACATCAAGGCATATTCGGCCCAGGGGAAACCGCTCTGGACTTTTTCCGCACGAGGCAGACTTTCCCCCTATGTGTCACGTTCTCTCGAAGGTACAAGCTATATATCCAGAACCGGCGGTATCTTTATTGCGGTGAACCGTTCGGGCAGGGAACTGTGGCGTGCCAATCCCGGCGGCCCCCTGGTTTCTCCTGCGCTTTGCGGCTGGGACGGGAGGATTTTCATCCCCACAGACCGTCGGATAAGCTGTTTTACCGCCTCCGGGCAGCGGCTCTGGCAGCTTACCCTGGATAGTTCCCTCTCCCTGCCCCTCAAACCGGATCAGAAAGGCGGTCTTATAGCCGTTTTGGGAAACGGGACTTTCCTCTCGGTAGATCCCTTCGGTTTTTCGACGGCATACGGTCTCAGGGATGATCCTGCGGCGATCCTCTCCCTGCCCCCCGTAAAAAACAAGGGTAGCTACCGTTTTTTGGTTCTCTATAAAAATACACGGGCGGAGATCATTGATCCTGATGCGGAAAGCGGGAGACCCTATACACTGCCCCGGCTTCCCGGTCCGCCTCTGGCCGCGACCAGCCGCATGAACAGAGCCGCAGTATTGCTGGAAGACGGAACGGCTCTGCTTATCTCAGGGGATGACGGAAGTTTTCTCTGGACAGGAGAAAGCCATATGTCCCGCCAAAGGAACGGCGGAGACCTAGTTTCGGTACTCTACGATGAGCGGGGAATCTACTTCCTCAGCAGGAGCGGGGCCAGCGGTTTTACCGAAGACGGAAGGAGGCTCTGGTTGATACGGCTCGACGGGGCCGCTGCAATCCCCGCCTTTGATGACGAGGGCCTCCTCTATTCCGGGGGAAGCGACTGGATTCTCAACGCATACAAGCTGGAAGACCGTGTCAGGAGGGGGCGGCAGTCCTTCTACGGCCCCATGAGCGAAGGCCGTTACGGTACCGGAGACCCTCCCCCTTCGCCCTGGGCTTCTTACCATTACCGCTTTGAAGAAGGGGAACTCAAGGCCCGTTTCGCGGAAATTGATAACGCCGTGAAAAAAGGCTCTCTGGGAAGCAGCGAACTTGCCTATACCGCCTACCTCATGGAGGTGATAAGCGCGGGTATGGGGCAGCCCGGCGCATCGAAATTCCACCCTCCGGTTCAGCCGGCCTACAGGGCACGGGCTCTGGAACTTCTGGGAAACATCGGTTCCAGGGAAACCCTGCCCTTTCTGGCGGATATTTTTAGCCGGGAGAGCGATCCTGTCGTCAGAGCCCGTACCGCCCAGGCTGTCGGGGCTATCGGCATTGATCCTGAAGGCTTTGCCCTGAGGGCCTTTACGCAATCGATCTACAAGGCACGGGAGGATGATCAGGTGCTCATGGCGTTGTGTTCCGCCATCGGCGCCCTCTGCCGTTTTTCGGGCCCTCCACTGAGCGACACGGGGGTACGGCTTCTCAATACCCTCTCCGCGGGAGATAGACCCGGACCGGTTCAGGCTCAGGCCCGCCGGGAACTGAAAACCCTCCGGTGATAGCATAAAGATGTATGATATATTATAATCGAACATAAGGAGATAAAGATATGGTAGAAAAAAACAAATATATGCGGCTGTTCCAAATATATATTTTCTTTTTCATAACAGGTCTTGCCTTTGCCCAGGTGGATCAGGCGGAACTGGAGCGGAATCAGGCTCCGGTGGTCTTTATCAACTATGAAGGCCCCCAGTCCCGGATTGAAACCAGGGCCCAGATACGGACTATCGGCTATGACCTGGGATTCTCCGTCCGCAACGCTCAGACCAGATCGGGAGCCGGAAACCGTTACTTTGTGATCCATTCTGTTTCCCCAAAGGACGACGATAAACTCGATTCGGATATTTTCGGACTGGGAGTAGACACGGGGGTGGATCACATCAGGAACCTGAGAACCATCATTCAGGGTTATCTTGAGGGAGCCTACAACTATTCCCCTCAGGATGCGGCCCTGCTTGCAAGATACGTGACCATCTACAACGCGGTATACCGGGGGAACTGGGATTACTTCGGCAGCCGTTACAAACAGGCGGTCATTGGCTATCTTAGCCCTGAAAAAGCCGGTATTTCGATACGTTTTGATGAATGGCCGGGCCAGACACTCATGGTCATTCCCCTTGGCCCCGGCGGCGCCGGTTCCCTGAGCGCGGTGAATACATCTTCACTTTCGGACTCTTCGGTGGTGGAGGAGATGCGGCGGCAGGAAGACCGGGGTATCGAAGACCGTAAGGAGATGGTCGGCCTCAAGGAGAGGGAAGCCTCGGAGGCCGAACAGCGGGCCCAGGTTCAGCGGGAAGCCATACGGGAAGAAGAGCGCCGTATTGCCGAAGAGCGGGCCCAGGTCAATCAGGAGCGGAATCAGACCGCCAGGGAGCGGGAAGAAACCCGGCAGGAAGCCGCCCAGGGAGCCATAAGCCCCGCACAGGCCGAGCGCAGAAGTGAAGAAATCGACCGGCGGGAACAGGCAAACGAAGAAAAATCCCGGGAACTTGACAGGAGGGAAGAGGACCTTGCCGGTCAGAGGGAAGAAGCCGGACAAACTGAGGAATTTGCGGAACAGAAGAATGAAGAGGCCCGGCAGGAACGGGAAGAGATAGCCAAAGATCAGCAGGATCTCATCATTGAAGAGGCTTCACGGCCCCAGACCGCGGAAGCGGGTATTCTGGGCGGCAGGATCGAAGTTCAGGGAAGCTCCGTGGGAAGGCTCCTCAGCCTCCAGCCTGGTTCAGGGGCGGAACTTAAACGATCGCCGCTTGATACGGTAAACTTGAGAACAGTGGTGATACTGGACGGCAAGATTCTTGCCATTGCCGGCGAAAATAAGGGAAACGGGGCGATCAGGCTTATTGAGATAAACAGCAGCAGTCTTGAGATGACCAAACAGGGCGACGTTGACATTCTGGAGGGAAGCCCCCTTTGGGTAAAGGGAAACGATCTCTATGCCATTGCCCTAAGCGGGGAAGGCGGCTCCCAAAGCCTCTATCTGGCCCGTTTCGATACCGGCCTCAAACAACTGGCACGGTCAACGGTAACGGTAAATCCCTTTACCTCGGTGATCTTCCAGGGAGACTACCTCATCGCCCAGCGGACGGACGGTTCACCCCTCCTGCTCAAGCCGTCCGATCTGAGTGAATACAAATAGGGTTAGGACATGCGCAGAAATAACATGAACGGCTGGTCATGTTATTTCCTTAATTGAGTAAGCAATAAGAATGAAGAACCTCGGGGTGTGAATCCCGTTTTCCGATAAAATATTCGTGCGCAGATCCTCAGTCACCGTAGATGTGATTTAGGCTGTGGAGAAGATCCAGGGCTTTGTCCTTGCACTTTCCGCAGCCGGTGCCTATCTTGGTAGCCGCCTGAAGATCCTCCCAACTGCGGGCTCCGTTTTGGTAAGCGTGTTCAATATCCTTGTCGGTAATTGAAAGGCAAGTGCAGATCTCCGTAGCGGCTTCCTTGAGCATCCCTTCCCGGCCTGTTTTGGAGAGATAGTCGTCAATCGCCGCCCGGAGCGCCTTGTCTCCCAGCACGGAACAGTGGATCTTGTTTTCGGGGAGGCCTCCCAGTTTCTGTACCAGATCCTCAGGCTTGATATTGTATGCGTCCCGGATATTCATGCCCTTGACCGTCTCCGAGAGCATGCTCGTGGAAGCAATGGCGCTGGCGCAACCATAGGTCTTCCAGCGTATATCACTGATAACATCATCATCAATCTTGAGGAGCATCAGCATCTGATCCCCGCATTTGATATTCCCCGTCAGCCCCTTGGCATTGTAGGAAAAGACCGACTCGTCCCCGAATATGACATTCCTGGGATTGGTAAAGTGGTCTTTTACCGTATCCGAATATAACCAGTCCTTCATAAGCATAATTAACCCCTATTCAGTGCAGGCTCCCGGCTGCACGGCACAATCGAACATGAAACGAAGTTTCACGTCACTCGTTGAGCGTTGACATAGCCCGCAGTTTCTCTATGATGGGCGGCAGGCTTTCGACAATATAATCTACATCTTCTTCCGAAATTCCCCAACCCAGGCTGAAACGGATCGAACCATGGGCCAGTTCAGGGCCCGCACCGATAGCCAGCAGTACATGGGACGGGTCAAGGCTTCCCGAAGCGCAGGCCGAACCCGTGGAGGCCTCGATCCCCGCCAGATCCATGGAGAGGAGTATCGCCTCCCCTTCCGCGCCGGGGAAGGAAACATTCAGGGTGTTGGGAAGTACATCCACAGGGTGCCCGTTTATCTTTATGTTGGGAATCTTTTCCAGAAGACCGTCCCGAAGCCGGTTACGGAGGGAACAGAGTCTTGTACCGTAGGCATCTACCTGGCTCAGGGCTATTTCCGCAGCCTTGCCGAAACCCAGAATCCCCAGGTTGTTGTAGGTACCCGCCCGGATTCCGTCTTCCTGATGCCCCCCGTGGATAAGGGGAGAAATGGGCGCATCTTTCCCGATATACAGTGCGCCGACGCCTTTGGGCCCGTAGATCTTGTGGGCCGACATGGTCAAATAGTCGATCCCCAAATCCCGGACATCAACCGGTATTTTACCTATCGCCTGCACGGCATCGGTATGTATCCATGCTCCGGCAGCCTTGACCAGCCGGGTAATCTCCTTGATATCTTCAATGGTGCCAATCTCATTATTGGCCATCATCACCGACACAAAGAGGGTTTTGGGGCCAAGGGCGGCCTTAAACGCGTTCATATCGAGTTTTCCGTATTGATCTACCGGAATAAAATGAACCTTGAAACCCAGACCTTCAGCATCCTTACCTGAATTAAGTACACAGGGATGCTCTATAGTGGTGGTGATAAACTCATTCCGCCCTTCTCTAAAGGCCGCCCCCTTTTTGTCCGCGGCCAGCCGTTCCATGGTACGGAACACCGTATTGTTCGACTCCGAGCCTCCCGAGGTGAATATTACCGTTCCGGAAGCGTCCTTGAGGTTTCCACCGGCATAGACGCCAAGCAGCTTGCCTACGGAACGCCGCGCTTCCTCCACCCGTGCATGTGCATAGCGGCCTGAGGCGTGCATGCTGGAAGCATTCCCGTAGGTATCCAAATCTTCAATCATTGCGGCTTTTACCTCGGAATTGAGGGGTGTGGTCGCATTATAATCAACATAAATCCGTTTTTCGGGCATTTTTTTCTCCATCTTTTCTTGCCTCATTAGACCTGTTCGAGAACCCGGTTGGTTCTCTCAGTCCTGCAATTTCCCGCCAAGGAACCTTCGCTTCTCCGGCTGCAAAATTGCGGTATTTTAGCGATTTTTGGCGAACCTTCGGTTCGATGGAAAACTGAAGTTTCCGAACAACTCTATTATTGAATAAAAACCAAAATCTTACAAGAAGTGAGTTTATTCGAAAACCCGGTTGGGTTCGGAACGACTTCATGTGTAAGCCTTTCCATTACATAATAATCATTTTTATTACCAAAGTCAATTCATATTTTGCCTATATTTTTAATATGAATTATGGCTAAGATCAATGAATAAGTAAACTTATTTCAACGCAATTCCTCTGGCAAGCGGGG
>JAITLC010000156.1 GCA_031278095.1 Treponema sp. | reverse complement strand
GCCCCGGGCCCGCCCCCCCCCCGCCCCCCCCCCGCCCCCCCCCCCCCCCCTAGTCAGAACATTTGCATCGAAGATCTTTTCCATCTCCTTGTCCCTGATGATTCTGAACTTATCATCCTGTATCCTGAAATGACACCAGTAGTAAGAGAGATCTTCACTACATTCCCTGTAGCCGTAGTGTTCATGGCCTGAAAAAAGAATGAGGAACTGGTTTTCCGTCAGGGTATAGCGCTGGTCATCCTGGGCAATGTAGAGGATACCTTTTATACAGATGATGATCACAAAGGTATCCAGATTCCTGCGCTTATGCACAAAATTTTTCTGGTTCAAAAGCTGGCCCGAGGAAACGTGGATAAGGGAATCGGCGTTATCGCTGATAAGGTACTTCATAAAGTTCCCTCAGACCTCAATTTATATGTTTTTTTCCTGTTTGTCAATTTATCTTTTCTCCGGACTATGCTATTTTGTATACATGAAACAACTCAATGTAGTTTTGGCGGGTCTCGGCTTCGGAGCGGCCTTTGCTCCCATTTATGCCGCACACCCGGATGTAGGCGCTTTCGGCGTTTTCGATCCCAATCCGGATCTTGCAAAAGCCATGGCAGCGCGGCTTGGGAAGGCAAAGATATATCAGAGTTTTGACCGGATACTGAACGATCCTTCGGTAGATGCGGTGCACCTCGTGTCTCCCATTCCCCGCCATGCGGAACAGACGCTGGCGGTTTTGAATGCAGGCAAACACTGCGCCTGTACCGTTCCCATGGCCATAAAATTCGAAGATATTGAAGCCATTTGCAGGGCCGTCAAGAAAACCGGAAAGAGTTACTGCGTAATGGAGACTGCCGTCTATACCACCCATTTCTTCAAGGTACAAGAGATGCTGCGAAACGGCGAATTCGGCGTGATACAGTTTTTGCGGGGCGCCCACTATCAGGATATGGAATTCTGGCCCGGTTACTGGCAGGGCCTTCCCCCCATGTTCTACGGTACTCACGCAATCGCCCCCCTTCTGATGCTGGCGGGATCTCCAATCGTCCGGGTACGGGGCCTCGGATCGGGAACGATGCGCAGTGAACTGTACAAACAGTACGGCAATCCCTTTCCCGTGGAGACGGCCCAGCTTGAATTTGCCGGCGGCCTTAAAGGGGAGGTAACCCGTTCGCTTTTTGAAACCGCTCACGATTATACCGAGCAGTTTACCCTCTACGGTTCAAAAAAGAGTTTTGAATGGCAGCAGATTGAAGACGAGCAGCCGGTACTCCATACTCTGGAAGCTCCCCGCCGTGACGCTGAGGGCAAACCCATGCGGGGCCTCCCGGTAAAAACCGAAAGGATCCCGACGGGGAACTACCATACGCTGCTCCCCGAAGAGATACGCCGTTTCACCGTCAAATCGGGAATTCCCTACCCTTCCACGGATTGGAATAATTCATGGACACTGGATGAATTCAAGGAAATCGCCAAAAAGCTTACCAAGGGTACAGGACCCAACAAACAGTACGGTTTCTATGCGAATCTCAGCCCTGAACGCAGCAATTCCTTCTACTATTCGGCGGGCGGCGATGTTTTTTCCGAGGATCACACTGTTTGTACCCTCGATCAGCCTCCCATGATTGCTACCTATACCTGGCTCATCGACATGATCAAGGAAGGTTACGCCCCCAACATGCTTCAGACCACCAGGGCTCCGCCAAATGATCAGCTCTTTATGACCAATAAGCTGGGTATGTATCTGGAAGGTGAATGGCAGATCCCTGTTTATGCTGAAGCGATGGAAGAAGGCCTCAGGTGGGGTGTCGCTCCCATTCCGCGCGATGTGGCGGGCGCCAAGACTGTTCTGTTCCTGGACGACTATACAGTCTTTACTTCTTCAAAATACAAGGAAGAGGCATGGAAGCTGATCAGTTTCCTCATCGGGCCTGAAGCCGAAGAGATCATCGCCCTTGATCAGGCTTTCGGCATGTTGATGCACCTCCCCGCCCAGGAGAGACTCCGGGACAGGATGTTTACCTCCCTTTCCAATGACGAGAAGGATGTACTCTTCAATTCACCTCAGCACGCCATAGCCATGTACTTTACCAACAACTGGGCTGAAATGCTTGAGGCTTCAATGAAGGTGATTGACCGGATGACGATGGGAGAAGTTTCCGTTGTGGATGGGCTTGGCCAGCTTAAGGTTACCCTTGATGAACTCAACAAGGCAAACCTGAAATAACCGAAGCTCTGTAAAGTCTGTTTTATGGCCGCTCTGCAGGGCGGCCTTTCATTTGTACTAAGGAGCTGTCCGAAACGGTGAGAAAAACTTGTCCGGATGGCCCTTCGTGAATATCAATGAAAATTTTAACAGGTATCGGGATGTTTATATTGGCGGCATTTATTTCTGGCGGTATCATCATGTATAGGTTTATCACAACAATGGTAATAACTAGTGTCTGTCCATAAAGCCGGTTACTTTGCGGACAGACACTAACCATTTGAAAATCTTATAATCAAAGGAGAAATTATCGTTAATTTTGAACAAGATGATATTACTGTAAATGACTTTGTCAGGAATATCAGTTTTGTGGTATCATAAACCATTGAAAATAGCATCATGGGAAATTTGTTTTGAAGGGAAAGGGATATTAATGAAAAATTTACGCTACCGTTTTTTTACCGCAAGGGAGCTCAAACCCTCAGGCTGGCTTCGGGAACAGCTTCGTATCCAGGCCGAAGGTCTCTGCGGAAACCTCGACAAGGTGTGGCCCGATGTTGGGAAAAGCAAATGGATAGGCGGCGACCGTGAGGGCTGGGAACGTCTTCCATACTGGCTGGACGGTTTTATCCCCATGGCCTGGCTTCTGGATGATGAGGATCTCAAACAGCGGGCCCGTTTCTACATTGATGCGATTCTGGAGCGGCAGGAAAACGACGGCTGGATCTGTCCCTGCACAAAAGAGGAGCGTCGAACTTACGATGTGTGGGTTGTTTTTCTTATCTGTAAAGTTCTCGTCCTCTATCACGATTGTACTGAGGATGAGCGTATTCCCGGGGTGGTGTACCGTGTCCTCAAAGACTTGAGTCTCCGCCTTGAGTCGATGACGCTCTTTGCCTGGGGCTCAGCCCGCTGGTTTGAATGTCTCATCCCCCTGCGCTGGCTCTATGAGCGCAATCCCGAACAGTGGATGCCGGACCTGGCGCTGCGCCTTAAAAGCCAGGGCATAGACTGGAAGACCCTCTTTCGCGCTTGGCCCTACAGGCAGAGCCAGGGTCCGGGACGCTGGAATTTCCTAACCCATGTGGTAAACCTTGCCATGTGCCTTAAAAGCGAAGCCCTCTACGGTTCCTTTATCGCTTCATCCGGAGAGCCTGTACACAACAGTGATTCTGCTGCGGATGATTTTGCCGAAGAAGCCCTGAGGATTCTGCTCCGGGATCACGGCATGCCCGTCGGGCACTTTACCGGGGACGAGTGTCTTGCAGGACGCAGCCCTATTCATGGTACGGAACTCTGCGGCATCGTTGAGGCTATGTACTCGTATGAGTGGCTTCTGGCCCTCGGCGCCGGGGATGCGTGGGCCGACCGCTTGGAAACCCTTGCTTTCAACGGACTTCCCGCAACCTGCAGCGCGGACATGTGGACTCATCAATATGATCAGATGAGTAATCAGGCGGAGTGCAGCAAACTTGAAAAGACTCATTTCCTCACCAACAGTGAGGAGTCCCACCTCTTCGGCCTGGAACCCAACTTCGGCTGCTGTACCGCCAATTTTGGACAGGGCTGGCCCAAACTTTCCCTGTCAGGACTCCTGCGGGACGGGGGCGGTCTTGCCATCGGAGCCATCGTGCCCTGCAGGCTTGATACGGTGATACAGGGCGTTCCGATTCACTGTGAGATTGTAACCAACTATCCCTTTGAAGACCGTTATACGGTGATTCTTGCCGCCGAAAACCCGGTAACGTTTTCACTTTCTCTCCGTTTCCCCGCTTCCGCCCGGAACATACGCGTAAACGGCGAAGAGATACCGGTTTCCACCCGGTACAGCGTCAGTAAAACATGGCAGGGAAAAATCGAACTTAAAGTCGAAATGGATTTTGCCGTGGAACTTGTGCCTTTTTCCATTGGAGAGCCTCATCTTGTTCCTTCGGAACTGCAGGGCGGGGAACTCCGGATCACCGAAGCGGCGGCTCTCAGAAATACCCTCTATTTTTACCGCCGGGGGAACCTTGTGTTTGCCCTGCCGGTTAAAGCCCGTTGGGAAAAACGGGAGTACACACGGGACGGAGTTGAACGGAAGTTCCCCTACTGTGACTACGAGGTCTACGGGGAGTCCCCCTGGAATTTTGCCTTTTCCGGGGGGAAAGGCCCGGCGGAGAGGAAAGATCTGAGCCTCCACCGGGAGCAGTTTACCGGCCCGGCCTTTACCAAAGACGTGTCACACGCCCCGCTCAGCCTCAGGGTAAAATGTATTCCCATCGACTGGCCCATGGTGAACGGCGCGGCCTCCCCGGCTCCCGCGTGCCTTACACCCCTGGGCGCCGAACAGGAAATTGAACTTGTTCCCTATGGATGCACGGATCTCAGGATGACCCTGTTGCCTTTGATACATTAGAGCTGGGCTTGTCTTGCCCCGGGGTTCTTCATGAGGTTACTTCCCGGCCACCCCGCACCAAGGAAGCTGTCCGAACAAG
>JAITLC010000101.1 GCA_031278095.1 Treponema sp. | reverse complement strand
CTTATCGAGGAAGGCAAGATGGTCCGGGGGGCGGGGGTGACCTTGTTCATCACCGTCCTGGGGACTTTTTTGAGTCTTACGGTCACCACCGCCGGGGCCTACGCCCTGACCAAGAAGACCATGCCGGGCCGGAACCTTATCATGAACGGCATCATCCTGACCATGTTTTTCAGCGGGGGCCTTATCCCCTATTTCCTGACGGTCCAGAAGCTGGCCCTGGCTAATAATATCCTGGTGATGGTGATCCCCGTGATGATAAACACCTTTAACCTGGTGCTGATGAAAAATTTCCTGTCCTCCATTCCTCTGGAGTTGGAGGAGTCGGCGAAGATCGACGGGGCCAACGAGATCGTCATCCTGGCCAGGATCATCGTGCCGGTATCGGCCCCCATCATCGCCACCATCGCCCTGTTCTACGCGGTGGACCGCTGGAACGAGTGGTGGCACGCCATGATCTTTATCAACGATACCGCCAAGTACCCCCTCCAACTGGTGCTTAGGGAGGCCATTGTGAATATCACCAAGGTGCTGTCCGACGCCACCGCCGCGGCCATGGCATCCAGAACCATAACCTACTACCAGGAATCGGTTAAGGCGGCGATCATCGTGGTTTCCGCGGTCCCCATTCTGCTGGTTTACCCCTTTCTCCAGCGGTATTTCGTCAAGGGGATCATGATAGGTTCGATTAAGGGCTGAGGATGAAACAGCCTTAAATTAAATTACGGAGGAAAATATGCCGGGTAGCAAAGACCGCCTGCGCTGGTTCAACGAGCGGCGTTTTGGGATGTTTATCCATTGGGGATTGTATTCCATCCCCGCAAAGGGTGAATGGCACCGTTATCACGAGGCCGTTCCCCCGGAGGAATACCGCGCCTTGGCGGGGAAATTTAATCCCCGTTTTTTCCGCCCCGGGGAATGGGCGCGTCTTGCCAAAGACGCCGGCATGCGGTACATGGTATTCACCGCAAAACACCACGACGGGTTCTGCCTTTTTGACAGTAAATACACGGATTTTACTTCCGTAAAAACCGCGGCGAAAAGGGATTTTGTGCGGGAATACGCCGATGCCTGCCGCGAAGAAGGGCTTGGGGTGGGCGTTTATTTCTCCGTCAAAGATTGGGATTTTCCCGCCTATTTCCGCGGTCCGGAGGCCGACAGCGGCGGTTTTGAGGAAATTGTGCGGCATTTTCACAACCAAACGCTGGAGTTGATGTCCAATTACGGAAAAATAGATATTCTTTTTTACGACTGTTCCGATGACGCCAACTTTAGGGGGCATTGGGGTAATAAGAGCGCTTCCGAAGTGTGGCGCTCAAAAGAGCTGAACGAACAGGTAAGGAAACTCCAGCCCGGTATTCTGATAAACAACCGATCGGGAGAACCGGAAGATTACGGAACGCCGGAAAATCAAATTCCCCATACTGTGGAAGACATGGACCGGATGTACGAAGCCTGCGTAACCATGAACCATTCCTGGGGATACCGCGAAGGCGATCATAACTGGAAAAGCACGCAGGAGATTATTTCACAGTTGACGACCTGCGCCTCCAGGGGCTGCAACTACCTCTTGAACGTGGGGCCCGATCGCGAAGGGCGCATCCCCCAGGAATCCGCGGACAGGCTTTACCAGGTGGGGCTCTGGCTTAAAGCCAACGGGGAGGCCGTTTACGGAACGGACCGCGTGATTCCCAACTGGTGGAATTATTCCGGCCATGGTAGCGTACTAACCAAAAAGAACCATGTGTACCTGTGTCTAACCGATTGGCCCAAAGAAGGGGTAGAGATTTTGACAACGATAAAAAACAATATCCTCTCCGCCCGGCTTTTGGCAAACGGCGAAAAACTTACGGTACGGCGGGACGGGAGGAGGGTATTCATCGGCGGCCTGCCCCTTACAAAGCCGGGGCCGTGGACCGTGGTGATTGATCTTGAAGTGGAAGGGACGCCTGAAGCTTCTTACTATTACTGAAAATTCGGCGGCATTGGCAGCCGGGTGAAGAAAATCATGAACCGGCACCGGGCCGCGCGGTGCATAACAGCGGAGGCCGAAAATTTTGATATCGACGCGGGGAAAGGAGAGGGAGGTTTGCCTGAGGGTATGTTTGGGGGAGGGGACAAATCCGTTTTGAAAGGTGATTTTTGCCCAGCAGTACACCGGATTTTGGAATGGAACCGCTTAGTAATTGATGCCTGTCCACAAAGTAAGGTTACTTTGCGGACAGACCTTGCATTCATGCCTCCTGTCTTTGAACTTTAAGCGGGTTCAGTGGACAGGAGGTTATTTTATACTTGCGGAATTGCCAAAGTCCGTGAATCCTCCGGCAAAACCGGGGATTACCTATTTTACTTCTTCGCCTTGGAGGTTTTCTTTCCGTAGGACCGGCGCCTAGTCCTTGATATTGTACTTTTTTCTGAAACGCTCGATCCGGCCGGCTGTGTCAACGAGTTTCTGCTTACCGGTAAAGAAAGGGTGGCAGGCAGAACAAATTTCCACTTTAATATCCTTGACGGTAGATCGGGTCTCGATAACATTCCCGCAGGCGCAGGTAATTTTGGACATTTCGTATCTGGGATGAATCTTCTCTCTCATAAAAACTCCGTTTAATCTATACCGGTCTTCATTGAATTCGGGAATGCATTCCTTACTCTATACCCGCTGAACCGGTATTCATTGAATTCAGGAATGCTTCATTATTCTTGGATTTCTTCATCTTGTCAACCAGAAGTTCGATGATCTCGATGTCGTCCATGGGGTTAATAACCTTGCGGAGTATCCAGATCTTCTGCAGTTCTTTCTCCGGAAGGAGAAGTTCCTCTTTCCGGGTACCCGACTTCTTGATGTTGATAGACGGAAAGAGCCTGCGGTCGGAAATACGCCGGTCAAGGTTGATTTCCAGGTTGCCCGTACCCTTGAATTCTTCAAAGATAACTTCATCCATACGGCTGCCGGTCTCAATGAGCGCGGTGGAAATAATCGTCAGACTGCCGCCCTCCTCAATATTCCTGGCTGCACCGAAGAAACGCTTGGGCTTGTGGAGGGCATTGGAATCGACACCCCCTGAGAGGATCTTGCCGCTGGTGGGCACGGTCTGGTTATAGGCCCGGGCCAGCCGGGTGATGGAGTCAAGAAGGATCACCACGTCTTTCCTGTGTTCAACGAGGCGCTTGGCCTTTTCCAAAACCATTTCGGTAACCTGCACATGCCTTGCGGCCTGCTCATCAAAGGTTGAAGAAATCACCTCCGCCCGGACAGTCCGTTCCATATCGGTTACTTCCTCGGGCCGCTCGTCGATGAGGAGCACGATAAGGTACACCTCAGGATGATTCTTGGTGATTGCGTTGGCTATCTTCTGCATCATAATCGTCTTTCCCGTGCGGGGAGGCGCCACTATCAGGGCCCGCTGGCCCTTACCGATGGGGCAGAAGAGGTTGATGATCCGCTCGGACACGCCCTCCGTGACGGTTTCCAGATCGAGTATCCGGTTGGGGTACAGGGGGGTAAGATTGTCAAACGGAATACGGTTCTGGGCTACCGTCGGATCGTCATAGTTTACCGTTTCCACCCGGAGCATGGCGAAGAAACGTTCCTGTTCCTTAGGGCTCCGGATCTGGCCGTAAACGGTATCCCCGGTTTTGAGGGCAAAAAGCCGTATCTGGCTGGGACTTATGTAGATGTCGTCAGGGCCGGGAAGGTAGGAATTCTGGGGACTCCGCAGGAAACCATAGCCGTCTGGAAGGATTTCCAGTGAACCATAGGCATAGATAATGCCTCCCCGTTCCGTATGGGCCTTGAGAATCGAAAAGACAATCTCCTGTTTTTTGAGGGCTACCATATCCTCATGGGAAATGTTGTAAGCCGCGGCAAGCTCCCGAAGGTCTACCATATTGAGCCTAATCAATTCATTGATAACCAGCCGGGGTTTGCCGGAATCTTCTCCGGGCCGGGGCTCGGGACGACCGTAGATATCCGGCATGGAAGGCAGATGCACCGGCGGCATTGAGGACATGGACGAGGCTGCGGACTGATGAACCGCCGCCGCTTGGCTTTCCCCTCCCTCCTGGGAATTGTAATGCCGGGGACGCCCCTGGCCGCGGTAGACACGGACTACAGCCTTGTTGGGGTCGTTTTCTTCCTGCGATTCCGCCATTGATTGAACAGTTCCTTCTTTTTCCTGTTCAAAATCCAACATTTCTTCACTCATTTGAATCTTGGGCTTTCTGCCCTTCTTGACTAATGCCATTCATGAACCACCTATGGATTATTAGATAGTGTCTGTCCATAAAACCGGTTACTTTGCGGACAGAACTTTTTCATTCTATGCGAGCCAACAATGCCCGGATTACTTCTTCTGCGGCTGCGGAACGGACAGCATTCCGGTCTCCGGCAAAATGGAAAACCGAAGCGATGTTTCCCTCGTCCCGCAGGGCAGTAGCAATCCATATGGTGCCTACCGGCGTTGCCGAACCGTCGCCGTCGGGGCCGGCGAGACCTGTCACCGCCGCAGCCAGATCCGCTCCGCTTTCCGCAAGAGCGCCTTCCGCCATGGCCAGGGCTGTTTCCCGGCTAACCGCACCATTTGCATTAATTTTTTTTATATCAAGACCCAGCATCCGGGCCTTTGCTTCCACCGTATACGTTACAAAAGAACCCCAGAACACCTTTGAAGCTCCGGGAACTTCTGCAATCAAATTTGCAACAAGACCTGCGGTACAGGATTCAGCCAGGGCCGCCCGCAAGGATAGAGCAGTGAGCCGTTTCACCAGCTCGACCGCATTATCCATGGTTTCTCTGCAATTCCGCCTTTATTTCTGCCGTAGGTCTTGAAAAAATTTCTACCTCAGTCCGATCCAAACCCGTCATACTGCATTGACCGTCAAACTGCACCCCGTCGGCTATACGAAGCCGGGCCGCCTTTACATCGCCGTGTACTACTGCGCCGCTCATCATATCAATCTTGTCAACCGCATGAACAGCGCCTATCACCGTCCCGTAAACGGTAAGAGAACTTACCGAAATAGGACTTGCCTCCACATAGGCTCCCTTATCCACAATAAGGGCGCCGGTGGCTTCAATGCTCCCCCGGAATCTGCCCTGAATCCGCAATGTCTCCTTAAAACGGAGCACTCCGTCAAAATTGGTAGTATTTCCCAGGATCACCACCGGGGAATTTTCACCTTTTCTGTCTTTCTTTTCGGTCATTACCATTAAGCTACTGAACCTCTCCCTGATGGAGGAATTTCCGTATTTGGGTCTCAAGTACCGTAAGGCTGGTCTCGTTCTTTTTAAGATCCTCCCACTCGGAGATGGTCTTTTCTATCCGGGCATCCAGTTCCGCAATATGCTTGCGCACCGTCCGGGTCTTTTCCGAAATCTGCTCTACCCGTTCCTTTATGGCCTCGGGATTATCTTTTACCACGATGATAAGTTCATCAAGGCTGTCGATACTCTTCATAAAACGTACCAGGGCATTTTTTATATCGGTATTGAGTTCTTCCGCCAGGGAAAGCCTGGATTCCCGCACCGCAATCTGGGCAAAAAGTTCCCGGTTCCGCATTACCGCCTTGATCCGCGCCAAAACTTCGGAAAAGTTAAAAGGCTTGGTGATATAGTCGTCAATACCCAGTTCAAAACCGGCAACCTTATCCTTTACATCATCCATGGCGGAAAACATGATGATGGGAATCGAAGCGTATTTTTCGTCGTTTTTCAGAATTTTAGTCAGTTCCCAACCGGACATTCGGGGCATAATATTATCGAGAAGTATCAAATCCGGATAGAAACGCTTGAGGCTCTCCAGAGCCTCTACACCATCCTTCGCCTCTTCAACAGTGAAGCCCAATTTGGAAAGCATAACTTCGAAGAACTCAAGGTTGAGCTTTTCATCATCCACTATGAGTATCTTCTTTCGGATATCCATCACATCCATCCTTGCCTAAGATCGTGAGAGGGGAAAAATTTTCATATTTAGAGACAGTATACGACGGAACAGCCCGATGGTCAACAGGATCAGGGCTATACCCATAAAAAAGATTCCCAGATAGTCCCCGTACAGGGTATAGAAGGTGTCTTTATCATTGACCAGGGGCAGGGAAACGGTAATCCAGGCTTCTTCAAAAGGAGGCGCCATTGCCAGGATTCTGCCCGAAGGATCCAGGCCGCAGGTCTGGCCGGAAGCGGTTGAACGGGCCATGGAACGCCGGTTTTCCACCGCCCGGAACACCGCCATGGAAAGATGCTGATTCTGGGCCGGAAGGCTGGCGGACCATGCGTCGTTGGAGAGGTTTACGATTAGATCCGCGCCGCCCCGCACAAAGAGCCGGGAGAGGTAGCCGAAGGTATCCTCAAAACAGATCGGACTTGAAAAGGTAAAGCCGGGCCTCTCCCCTCTTGCGGGAATGGAAAAAACCGTGGCCTCTTTCCCCTTCTCCCAGAAATGGGTATCGGCATTTATCAGGGCATTGTAGATCCAGGGGAGTTGCCTTTCATAGGGAAAATACTCGGTAAAGGGCACCAGATGGAGTTTCCGGTAACGCGTGGTAAGCTTCCCCCCCTCAAAGAGGAGCACTCCGTTGTAATCCACCCGGTAGTCCTCTTCTGCCCTGGGGTTGAGTACAGGATCCTTAACCGCATCGTCGTTACCGATAAGGAAGGGAACATCCTGCCCTACAAGATAATTCAAAAGCTCTTTTATCAGATCCCAGGAAGAGGGATCGTCCCTATAGGTCTCATGCCAGTAGATCCGGGGAACAAAGGCGGTTTCGGACCATACCACAAGGTCAGGCTTCGGCTCTGCGGAAAGGGCCTCGTCGGAAAGGCGGCGGAGAACCTGGTAGTTCTGCCTGTACTCTTCAATGCCGCCCCGCCAGGGATCGGTGTTATGCTGCACCAGCGCAATATTGACTTGAGGATACGACGAAAAATCCGCAGGTTTCGTAAAACCGTAGACCAGAGCCGCCGCAAGGAACAAGGCCCACAGGGAAGCGGTAATCCATTCCCGGAGGAAAAATTCCCTCAGGGAACCGTAAAATCCGGCAAAACCGCCTTCAAAATTCCATGTTTTAAGGGCTCCGCCCAGCCACACGGAGGGGAAAACCACCAAAGCGGAGACCCCCCATACCCCAAAGACAGCGGCAATCTGAATCAGAGGGATGACGGTCCACTGAGAGTAACCCGTAATGCCGTAAGGATAACCCAAAAAACCTTTTGTCCGGAGGTACTCATAGGCAAGCCAGACAAAAAACTGGACAAGCCAGGCTTTTTTGTCAAAAAACATCTCCGCCAGCTTGAGAAAACCGAAGAGCAGGGCCAGATACACCAGGTATATGAGGCCCACGATAAGCCCTGCCATAGGATGAAAGACGCTGAGCCAGTAATTAAAGAGACCATAGGCGCTGTAACCGTAGAGAGCGCCCCAGAGGATAGCGGCGCCCGGCCCTACCCGGCTTATCAGAAGAAAAACCGGCGCATAGGCAATCCAGGCCAACAGAGGAATACCCTTTTCGGCGAAAAGATTGGGGAATGAGGCCGCAAAAAGGAGAGAAGCGGCGGCCATAAGCGCCAGATTGACAAGCTGAGCTATAAGGAAACTGTGTCTTTTACCGGCGTGCATTTTTAGCTTTATCCGAATAGTCTTGTACCTGTCTTCCCGAAGCGGATTTGGAAGAGACATAATCTGAAACCGGTTCCGCGGCCTCAGACACAAACTCGTTGTCAGGATATTCGGGCACCAAATTCCACACTTCCTGTTTCAATTCCTGTCCGGGCCTGAAAGAAACAATGCCATGAGAATGAACGGTAAAAAGTTCCCCGGTTTTGGGATTTCTCGCTTCCTTGCGGCCCTTGCGCACCCTGACTTCAAAAGTACCGAATTTCCGTAATTCAATTACCCGGCGCCGCGTGAGAGCCTCTTTTACCCCATCAATAAAAAGATCGATGACGGTTCGTATCTCGCTGCGGTTTATACCGGTTTTGTCATAAATTGAATCAACAATTTCCGCTTTGGTATACTTTCCCGCCGCCACAGAGGCCTCCGGTGGATATTATGCTGTCTTTATGGAATTAAAAAGCCGCTGCATTCTGGATTTTTTACGGGCCGCCGAATTCTTCTTAATAATGCCCTTCCTGGCAGCAGTATCGATCCGCTTGATCATATCCTTCAATGCCGCTTCAGCTTCCCCCGTATCTTTCTTCCGGGCGGAAGCCGCGAATTTTTTTACACTCGTCCTGACGGCACTTTTTACCGCCTTGTTCCTGAGCCGGCGTTCCTCACTTTGCCGGTGACGCTTTTCAGCAGAACTCTTTTTAGCCGCCAAAATAACCCCCAAAATTATATAAATCAAATGGGCTTGTTCCAAAGCCCGGTTTTTCCACTAAATTCAAGGAAACTGTTCCAAAAACTGAAGTTTATGAAACAGCCTCATGTGTCCATATTATAGACAGACTCCGGGGAAACGCTGATTAATTGACGCCAATCAGTGCTTCCCCGGATAAACAAGGTCTCACTTAAAATCCGAAGGACGGCGTTCCGTACGCTTGCATTTATCGCATTCGGCTATATTTTTGACCTTTCCGTTTTCAAAAAGGGTCTTCATCCTGACTTCTCCGCCGCAGGAACAAAAGAATTTCTGGGTGGCGCTGGAAGTACGTGAGTTTTTACTGGCCTGGGCCATGGCTTACTCCTCTATCTGCCGCGTATAGCGGCGCATAAAACCGGAGGGAAAGCAACGCCTTCCGTTTTGCCGATTCAGTAAACACAAGATACTATATATGTATATCGATGTCAATTGAGTTACGGGACAACAGCATTTACTTTTTCTGCCTCCGGTTCTTCATGGGCTTCCATCGGCCGGACCAGGGATCTAATCATACTAAACGGTGAGCGGGTTCTTAGGGCCGTGCCCCGGCCCTCCAATCACCAGTTTTCCTGTGATCGTTCTATGTAGGGTTTTTCCAACTGACCCGCGGAACGGACGGCCCACTCTCCTGCATCAGCCTGCCGGGAAAGGAAAGTCCACAGTTCCCGTGCGGGGACGGTTTTCCCTGCGGCATAGAGGGAGGCGGCCAGGTAATAGGCAGTTTTGTAGTATTCGATTTCTTCAATGTAGTGGAGAAGATTGGGACGGGTTTTCAGTTCCGCCATAAGATCATCAAGGGAGCTAAAGCTAAAGTCAAAGCGGTTACGGATAAGTTCTTCCATGATGAGGGAATTCTGAATCAAAAAGGCAAACATCAGGTGATCCGGGGCTGAATTATGCCTGCCGGAACTGTAGAAGAAGAGGCCCAGAAGCCGGTGAGCCTTTTCCACATCCCGGTTATTGTAGCGGTAAAGGGTCAAAAAGCGGCTGAAGCCGTCCCGTTCCAGTGTACGCATCATGGCCTGTTTGGCAAAAGTTCCGGAATCCTGATTCCAGAGGCTGTCCCGGGCCGTTTCTCCGCCGGCAGGAATGCCGGAAAGGATGCCCAGAAGCACTTTTTCCATTTCGGGATACTCTCTCCGCACACGGCGCAGTTCGGCAATTTTGTAAAGAAGCTCCAGTTCAAGACCTGAATTTTCAAAAAGATGACGCTGGACAAGAGCCTTCTGGTACTGATTGATGGCTATTCCCAACTCTCCCTCGCTACGATAGGTTTCCCCGATCCAGTATTCCGCCTCGGGATAGTCTTTGAGCCCGCTGAGCCCGGTCAGGGCAGCCTGCACGGAATTGTTGAGGCCGGAACGGGGAACCCTGTAGTACAGTTCCCGAAGGGCCTCTCCGGCTTCACTGTAGTTTCTGTCTTCGATAAATCGTTCAACCAGTTCCAGGGAATCCCCCAGACGGCGGACTTCGGGGAGGGAAAGGAGAGTGATAAACTCGGTCTCCAGGCGGGTATACATCTGCCGTCTCTGCCTGCGGGCGTCTTCAAAGCTCAGAAGGGCGTCCCCGTAAGAGGCGGAGCGGAAGGCATGTTTTCCCTGTTCAAGGGTATACCACCAGGGCTGCTCAACCTGCCTCTGGGCATGTATAAAGCCGGAAACTAAAGAAAATATAACGATGGAAAAAAGAATTCGCTTGTTTTTTACGCTTAGTCTATCCGCCATTCAATTCCTCTGCAAATACAGTATCGGCATCTTCGGCATCAATGGTACGGACAACTTTTCCATGGCGGAAAATAAGAACCCTGTCCCCCGCCCCGGTGATACCAAGGTCTGCATGACGGGCCTCGCCGGGACCGTTAACCGCACAGCCCATGATCGCAAGGGTAAGACTCTTTTTCATGCTGTACAGCCTGGGCATCCAGCGTTCCGTAAAAACATGGGTATCGAAACTGTGCCTTCCGCAGCGGGGACAGGAAATAATGGTAACCATAGACTGCCTGAGACGGTTTGCGGCGCCTTCCCTGCTCTCCGCAACGGCAATTTCAGCGGCTGAGGCAAGGATCTCTTTGGCGGCGATAACTTCGTTTTCAGGCGTATCGGAAAGAGAGATCCGGATCGTGTCCCCCGTGCCCTCACTGAGCAGGGGGAGGAGGGCCGCCGTATTGCGGACTACCCCGGCTATCAGGGGACCCGCCTCGGTAACACCTATATGGAGGGGGACATTGCGGCGGGAGGCAAAAAGCCGGTTCGCCTTCATGGTCTGGGCAGCCGAGGAAGCCTTCATGGATACCAGAACAGCGGTAAAGCCAAATTGATCAAATACGGCAAGTTCACGTTCCGCGGCTTCTACCAAGGCCGCCGCAGGATCGAGGCTGCCTGAATCAACAGGCTGCCTCAGATCCAGGGGAAGACTTCCCGCATTCACTCCGATGCGGATAGGCACTCCCTTGGCCGCCGCCTTTTCCAGTACCCGGCGGACCTTATCCGCGCCGCCTATGTTACCGGGATTGATGCGGATCTTTGCAATAGGAAAATCGAGACAGCGGAGGGCAATCTTATAATCAAAATGAATGTCCGCCGTAAAAGGCAGGGAAACCATGGAAGAAAGGCGCCCCAGAATCCCGGCGCTTTCCATGTCCGGAACGGCAAAACGGAGTAGACCGCAACCCATGGCGGCAAGGGCGTCGATCCGCGCAATCAGAATTTTAGCGGCTTCGCCTTCAAGATCCGAAAAAGAGAGACGGTCTTTCCACATGGTCTGTATAACCACGGGATGATCGCCTCCGATAATGACAGGTTCTACATGTTCAAACCCGCCAATTTTGATTACGTGTGTGCTGCCGGACACCTGCTAAACCAGATAAACACAAAAATAATAGAATTGTTCAGAAACTTCAGTTTTTGAACAACAAGCGCCAAAAAACAGGGGCTGTCCGAAAAGATGAAAAAAACCTGTTCGGACAGCTTCTTTACTGCGGCATTTACATACCATTTCGACGAAACGGAAGCGCATACAAGGACTGACCGGAAAGCGGCCAAATTCTGAACATCCCCAGACTCCTTCTTCTTCGACTTTGCGTGACTTCGTAGTTAAATTCTTCTTTACGTGAGCCTGTTTCAAAACCAACCGGGTTTTGGAACAAGCTCACGTATCGATCAATCGATCAATCGATCAAAGACTGATCATCGAGAGAACCATCGCGAAAATGGCGACGGTTTCGCAGATACCGACTATCATCATGTAATTGACAAAACCCTTACCGGTTTCACCGGCAGCGTCGGCGCCGGCCGCTCCCGCCTTACCCTGGGCAATGGCGGAGAAAGCAATGGCAAAGCCCGAGGCAAGACCCATACCGAGGTAGAGAGCTCCGTTTTCAGGATTGGCAAGTGCAGCGGGTTTCATAAAGAGCAAACCCAATATAAAACCGTAGAAGGTCTGGGTTAAGGGCGCTCCGCCAAAGGCAAGCAGGGTCATCGGCGACGGTTTATTATTGATATAGCATTTTTTCCATGCGCCGATTACAGCCTGACCGGCAATACCGATTCCGGTTGCCGAGCCCACCGCGGAAATACCCATCACAAGACCTGCACCTAATAAGCCTAAGTTCATACCATTCTCCTCTGAATTCTTAATTTAAAATGGGGTTTCCACAGGAAACTCCTTAATAATTCGCGCCTGCGAACTACTTTTTAGCAAACGGTTTATACGCATGACCGGCCCACGTAAGTCCGGCATGGCCGGAAAACTCCAGGGTATTCAGGCGGACAGCATGTACCAGTACGGACAATACATTCAGGACGAGGTTAAGGCCGTGACCGAACACCAGGAGAATTATCCCGAAGATGAACAGGATGAAATGCCCCAGCATGGGCCCGGCCATAGTGTCTACCGTCGAGGCGATTGCCGCTCCCGCAAGGCCGACCGCCCAAAGCCTGATATAGGACATAATATCGGAAAACACATTGGCAATGCCGAGTACTACCGAAATAAAATTCTTGCAACTCTCCAAAACCGAACGTCCGAAACTCCCCCCGTAGTTGGCGAATAGAAAGTTCAACAAAAAACCGCCCGCAAAGACATACACGGCCGGCATAACAAGAGGAATGCGCCGGTATTCATTGCTGGCTATCAGGGAAAGCACTATAAAGTACATTCCCGCCAGCATAGCCATGGAACCTATATCCCCCAGGGCTTTAAGGCTCTTCACCCTGATGATCGCAAGGATGTGTCCTATGGAAAGTTGCAGCAGGGCAAGGGAAAAACAGAAAATCATCAGATTTTGCTGAACGATGCCTCTGTGCCGGGCAGCCAGAGCAGTCTGACCGGCCAACTCAGCCTGAACGGCCTTTGCATTGGAAATTAGCGGCAGGGATATGTTCTGTAAAAAAAGCGGAAGCTTTTCTATTTCAAGGCCGAACCAGGAACAGGTCAGCACGCCCCACACAAAATTGGAAAAACCCAGGAGAAGGAGCAGCTTGAATACCGGGGGAACGCCTTTTTTGGCTGTCTTGATGACACCCGCGATGCCGGCGAGTAAAATCAGAGCGCCGTAGAAAGCATCGCCAAAAATCATTCCGAAAAAAATGACAAAGAAGAAGAGGAACCAGCCTGAAATATCCACTTCATTGTAACCGGGCACCACTTCCAGAAAACCCGTAAGGGGATTGATAAGGCTTACCAGTTTGTTGTTCTTGAGCTTTGTAGGCACATCGTCATCCGGCAAAGGATCGTCGGCCATGAAGGCCCAGCCATGCTCCGCCGCAGCCCGTTTTACCAGTCCCAGATCCTCTGTGGGAAGGTAACCGCTAATCCAGGAAACCGTGAGTTCATCCGCCAGCGGAGACTCCATATCATCCGTATTGATCTTTTCCATGCCGGAAGCGGCGGTCTCAAACTCGATACGAGACTCGTTTTCAGCCCTTTCCTTTTCCAGTACCGCCTTACGCCTGGAAAGCCTTTCAAACTGCCGCTCTATCTCCGCCAGATGATCCTGAATCTCCGCCATGGATCTATCCAGTTCCGAAAGAGAACATCCGGGCAAGGCAAAGGGACTCTCTCCCGGAATGGGATCCCCTGCCGCCAGTGCATAGACGACGGTTTTTTCTTTTCCCAGAACGATGAGCTTTACATCGTCTTTAAGGCTTTCATAGGTTTTCCAGGAAAGCTCGTAGGGATAGAGTTTAAGGCCCTGTCCTTCCAGATAGGCAAAGCCGGCAGGATCGAATTCACCCCAGGGCTCTATGCGGCTCCGTTCCCGGCCTTCGGCGGCAAAACGCTCCTGGAGATTCTTCCGTTCCTCTCCCAGATTGAGGATATGAGTTACCAGATCCGTCCGGTTTTCCGCATCCACCGCATCGGCGGAGTAGAATTCCGCTGCGTGATCTTCACTTCTGCGGTGAGCAGGATTTGCAACGGGGGCCGGAACTTCATTCTCCTCCTTTTTTTTAGCCGAAACATAGGGCAGAAGAAGCCCCAGGGCATTATCGATACGGTTTTTCTTGTCGAGAAGCCTGCTCAAGTGTTCGGAAGAAACGGTTTTGCGTTCCAGGTGCAGCACTCCCAGTTCCCGGAGGATCTTGAGGGAGGTTTCCCGGTATTTATTCATCACCACAATGGTGAGTTTCTTCATAGGTACAATCATGGAGTTTCCCTCCATGTTCGGTTTGACTGCGCTGCCATGCGGCCGCGTTGTATTAATGTTATCATTCGGCGCTCCCCTGTTCCGCCCTGGCAAGGCCCCGTTTGGCGATTTTACCCCGTACTACAGCAGAAGTCTGCTGGTCGCCCAGGTATACCTGGATCTTCTTGATGTTTCCTATGGTTTCCGGAATCTTGATCTTTTCAAAGAGGTTGACCCGCTGGGTTGTAATCCGCAATTCATGATCCAGCCTCTTGCGCTGCTCCTCAACGATACCGGCTTCAAGATCCAGAAGCAAAACCTGCTGCATCTTTTCCACCGCCGCATCCAGCCAGAGGGGAGTGGCGACAAGGTCGTAGTTTTCCACGGCAAATTCGGCGCCTTCAAAAACGGGAATCGCCACGCCGGCTATGTTTCCCTGGGCGATTTTCAGATTCGCTATCTTTACCAGCCCCGGATAGAAAACACCCTTTTCGCCGTACACGGCAATCCAGGCCTTGAAAGACTGATCGACACGCTCCTTCTCCTCGAGAAGTTCCTTGATCCGTATCTCCGTAAGACGTATCTCCGCCTGAAGCTGCTGCTTCTTGAGCATCAGGGTAGGCAGATACCGCTGGTACATCTTGAGGGAGTCTTTCTGTTTTTTAAGCTCGTTTTTGGTGAGCCGTATCTTTGCCATGGTTCCTCATACACAAAATATATGGAGTTTTTGCTTCGCACAAACTCCGAGAGAAAAAAACTACGCTTTTTTCTCAGGCCAGAACTTGCTGATAAGCTCTGTCCTCAGGCCCGTTTCTTCGGGGCTGAAACATTCGGCAAGGATCTCCCAGCCCAAGTCCAGCGCCCGTTCCAGGGGAATATTCACCGAAAGATCCATCATCTGCTTTTCAAACATATCTCCGTACTTGAGGAGCTTCCCGTCCCAAGGGGTCATGATAAAGCCCATGGCCTTCTTTTCCATGGTATCCTTGTATGCGGAGTAGAGTTTGATCATGCCGTCCATCAGGGCACGGTGATCGGCCCTGGTCTTGCCGTTAACCTGCTGCTTAAGCCGGGACAGGGAACCAAAAGGCTCGATGCGGCCGTTCTTGAGGTAGTACTGGCCTTCCGTAATGTAACCCGTGTTGTCCGGTACCGGGTGGGTTACATCGTCACCGGGCATGGTGGTAACTCCGAGGATCGTGATGGAGCCTGCGGTATCAAAGTCAACGGCCTTTTCGTAACGGCTGGCAAGCTGACTGTAGAGGTCGCCGGGGTAACCGCGGTTTGAAGGCACCTGCTCCTGGATAATCGAAATTTCCTTCATTGCATCGGAAAAGTTGGTCATATCGGTAAGAAGAACCAGCACATCCTTGCCTTGCAGGGCGAACTGTTCCGCTACCGCAAGGGACATATCGGGGATCATGAGGCATTCGACCGTGGGGTCGCTGGCGGTATGGACGAACATTACCGTACGGGAGAGGGCTCCTCCTTCCTCCAGGGTATCTTTGAAGAAGAGGTAGTCGTCGTATTTAAGACCCATGCCCCCCAGAATGATAACGTCAACTTCAGCCTGCATGGCGATGCGGGCCAGAAGTTCGTTGTACGGTTCCCCGGAAACCGAGAAGATCGGAAGTTTCTGGCTTACCACAAGGGTATTGAAGAGGTCGATCATGGGGATACCGGTACGGATCATGCGCCGGGGTATGATGCGCCGGGCCGGGTTAACGGAAGGCCCGCCGATGGAAATCAGGTTTTCATGAAGGCCGGGCCCCTTATCGCGGGGCTTTCCTGAACCGGAGAAGACCCGGCCCATGAGGTTTTCCGAAAAAGAGATCTGCATGGGATGGCCGAGAAAGCGTACCGTGTCGCCTGTGGAGATGCCCCGGCCGCCGGCAAAGACCTGCAGGGAAACGAGGTCGTTCTCAAGGCGGTTCACCTCCGCAAGGGAAGTGCCGAATACGGTATCCACCTCGGCAAGGTCGCCGTAACGGACATCTTCGGCCCGGACAGTGATAACGCTTCCCGTAATGGATTCTATCTTGCTATATACCTTTTTCATGATTTACATCCTTATCCTATACCAGGAATTTTGCCGCTGCGGGGTCTGTTCCCTCGGCCTTTGAGGAAACCGTTTCCTTTATTTCCTTTTCCAGAGAAACGAAACGTTCATTCTGCCATTCGGAGCCGTTGTAATCCAGGAATTTCTGGCGCAGCCGGTTGAACCAGGTACGAGCTTCGTTCTTGTCGGGGAAGCTGAATTTGGATGCCATGATGGAAAGCAGGATGCCAAAGGTGTGGGCTTGCCGTTCGGGGCTTACCGCGGCGTCTACCGCATCGAAGGAGTTCTGTTGAAAGTAAACTGAATCGATAAGTTCACCCTTGAGGTAGATGATATAATCGTCAATGCTGGTGCCTTCTTCGCCGACAACCTTCATCATCTGCTCGACTTCACTGCCCCGCCTCATGAAACCGTGGGCGTAGGCAACCTTTTCAGCCGGTATGATACCCGAATATTTCGACCATGAATCCAGAGGATGAATGGCGGGGAATTTACGGGCATCGGAACGTTCACGGGAGAGACCGTGGAAGGCGCCAACAACCTTGAGGGTTGCCTGGGTAACCGGTTCTTCAAAGTTACCGCCCGCGGGACTGACCGTTCCGCCGATGGTTACCGAACCTACAGAGCCGTCCCGAAGCCGCACGATGCCGGCCCGTTCGTAGAAACTGGCAATGGTGGACTCAAGGTATGCGGGGAAGGCTTCTTCGCCGGGAATCTCCTCAAGACGACCGGACATTTCACGCATGGCCTGGGCCCAGCGGCTTGTGGAATCGGCAAGAAGGAGGACATTAAGACCCATCTGCCTGTAGTATTCCGCCAGGGTTACCGCGGTATACACGGAAGCTTCACGGGCGGCGACAGGCATGGAAGAGGTGTTACAGATGATTACGGTCCGTTCCATAAGGGAACGGCCTGTCCGGGGATCGGTGAGTTCGGGGAATTCCTTGAGGGTTTCGACAACCTCGCCGGCCCGCTCACCGCAGGCCGCAAGGATCACGATGTCCACGTCCGCATGGCGGCTGGTTATCTGCTGCAGTACGGTTTTGCCCGCTCCGAAGGGACCGGGAATACAGTAGGTGCCGCCCCTGGCCACGGGGAAGAAGGTATCAATAAGCCGGACTCTGGTAACCATGGGTTCGGAGGGCTTGAGACGTTCTTCGTAACAGGTTATGGGCCGTTTGACAGGCCAGCGGAAACTCATCGAAACAGGAATGATGTTACCTTTTTCATCTTTAAGCTCGGCAATTGTCTCCCTGATCGTGTAAGAACCGGCAGGCTTTACCGAAGAAACGATATAAGAACCCGGAAGACCAAAAGGCACCATGATCCGGTGGATAAAGGCGCCTTCCGGCACCGTACCCAGAGTATCGGCCCTTTCAACCGTGTCCCCGGGCCCGGCAACAGGGCTAAAGTCCCATTTCTGTTTGACGGAGAGGGCTTCCAGGTAGACGCCCCGTTCCAGGAAGTTACCGGCGGTTTCCGCGAGTTTAGGCAGAGGGTTCTGAAGGCCGTCGTAGACCTGGCCGAGAAGGCCGGGGCCGACTTCAACGGCCAGAAGATCGCCTGTATACTCCACATCGTCCCCTACGGCGATACCTTTGGTCATTTCAAAGACTTGAACCTGGGAAATATCACCCCGAATCCGGATTACTTCGCATTTAAGCTGCTTATCCGCAACCTTGACATAACCCACTTCATTCATGGAAACAGCGCCGTCGAAACGGACACTCACCATATTGCCGTTTACGGCTACCACTTTACCCTTTGTTCCGGTCATTTATTTTCTCCCATTACGGCGGCATAGAGCCCTTTGTATTCATTAAAACCTTCTTCTGCACGGAAGCTACTCCGCCGTTCCATGAGCTGGAGCTTAAGAAGATAGGCATAGACGGTATTACGGTCAAAATATTGAATTCCCTGGAAATATTCGATGGCCTTCCAGCGGAACTCATCGAGAAGGAACTCCGCTTCCAGAGGCGATTCCAGAGAAGAAGCGGCTTTTGCCGCCGCTGCGGCATCCTGAGGGCAGGACCGGACATTTGAGGGCCCTTCCCGCTTCAATTTGGCTGCCCGGTAACGGGCAAGGTTGAGACGAAGGCTGCTTTCCCATTCATACCAGGCGGAAATGAAGGGGCAGTTAAGCTTCCCGGGAATAACCCGGGGCTTGAGACTGCAATAGGGAAGAACAGCCGCATCGGCCTTGCTCAGACCCGTCTCCGCCAGATCCCGAAACCGGACTGAACTCATAGGAGGATTCTGCCCATAAATGAGGCTGGGGAGCTGTGCCATGAGGAAATAATAGGCCACGGCTTAACCCTTTGCCGCTGTCTTGAGTATTCCGGCGAGCCTGGGATTGAGATATGCGGAGAGCAGTTCCGCCACCGCTTCTGCGGAAAAATCGTAGTAAGCCGAACCGTCCTTGTTGACAATCCTGAAACCGGACGCAAGGTTCCGGTCACTCTTGAGCTCCACGCCTTTTTTGAGTTCCGCCGCCAGTTTCTCCCTGAAGCAGCCTTCCAGTTTCTTGAGATCGGCCTCGGCGAGTACAAGATCAAGACTGTCGGAGCCTTTGGCTGCCCAGGTTTTAAGAATTTCGGGGAGAACCTGCCTGAGGGTGTCTTCACCGTAGGAGGAAGAGAGACCCTCTTCGATGATTTTGTCCAGAAGGGCCTGAATTTCGCCCTTGAAGGCCAGCACCAGATTGCGGGAAGCCTGTTCCAGAGCCGCGTTTCCGGCCTTTTCCGACCTTTCGGCATCCATTTTGGCCCTGGAAACGATCCCTTCGGCTTCTTTTTTCGCATTTTCAACGATAGACTTTGCTTCTCCCTCCGCCGCCTTCCTGATCCGGGCGGCCTCGGCAGAGCCGGACTCTATTGCATCCTTTTTGATTTTATCAATGAGTTCCTGTAGTTGGATATCCATGATTTCCCCTTGTGCAGACGGCCTCCGGCCGCATGATACGTATGTTTTTATTATAAGTGAATGAAAAATATTTTCAAGTGAACCTGTTCCAAAACCAGAAATTCTTAGGGAAACGCTGATTAAATGAAGAACCCAGGAGCAAGCTCCGGGGTATGAACCCAGGCCTGCGAATCAGCGTTTCCCTGTATATGCGCTCATTTCATTGCGCACATACCGCATTAAAGCAGCACTGATTTATTCTCGATTGAATAAATCAGTGCTTGCTTAGTTTACCATGAACGGCACAAACAGACACTAACGTTTCTTCGACGTCCTTTATTTTTTACCTGAATTCTCTTCTGTTCGAGCGGTTCGCGGCTGTCTTAAACCGAGAATAGCTGAGAGCAAGTAAGATGGGCGCCGCCGTGAACATGAGATGCCTTTTAAATTTCACCGCGGGAATAGTAACGGAACACCGGGAAGATTGATGTTACGCTTAAAAACCGAATCGAACATGAAACGGGGTTTCATGCATTAACAGGGAGAATATTATGTACCATATTGCGATGACCCGGTGGATAGCGGGAAATGAGGATATTGAAACAAGCTGCATGAGGCTGAAAAAATACGGTTACAACGGTATTGAATTTGCCGCGGAACCCGGCAGACTCGATCCGGACACATTATGGACAGATACGCCAAACAGGTTATCGACTATATCAGGATGAGGGAGAACTCCATAGCGTAAATTTCGTATGTCCCATTCCCCGCTCAAAGCGGCCGGGATAGCATCTTTTGAATTTTGAGGAGCGCACCGGAAGCAGACGCCTGGGGGTAGGCCGCAACGGAGTGCGGCCGCAGGGGGTCCGGAGAACAAAGGCGGCAGTCTGCGTGAGCGTCAGGGAAAGAGGCCCCCCTTGGCTTCCTCCTCTACCAGCTAAAGGCAAAAATGGTTTTTTCGCTGTAGTCCTTGCCGGGGCCGTAGATGCAGGACGGGAAATCGGCATGGTTGGGCGAATCGGGGAGGTGCTGGGTTTCCAAACAGAAACCCGCGTGTTTGCCGTAAACCGAACCTGCCTTGCCGGGAACGCCGTCGAGCTGGTTGCCTGTGTAGAGCTGCACTCCGGGCTGGGTGGTGGAGATCTTCATGGAACGGCCGGAAGAGGGATCGTAAACATCCACGCAGGACCTTATCTTTCCCGGTTCCCCGTCCACGACAAAGCAGTGATCGTAGCCGCCGGCGGCTCCCTTGTTGATCTTTCCGGCCGCGGCAAGATCTCTACCCAGGGGCTTGGACTTGCTGAAGTCAAAAGGGCCTCCCGCTACAGGGACGAGTTTCCCCGTGGGGATGAGATCGTCATCGGCTTCCACTATGGAAGAAGCGTAAATTTTAAGTTCGTGGTTGAGGATGTCCCCCTTCCCTTCCCCCGCAAGGTTGAAATAGCTGTGGTTGGTAAGGTTTACCGGTGAAGGCGCGTCGAGTTTGGCTTCGTAGATTGCCACAAGTTCATTGGACTTGGTGAGGCCGTAGCACACTTCGGCCTTGAGGGTACCCGGATAGCCTTCATCGCCGTCGGGACTCTCCAGGCGGAAACGGACAAAGATCCCGTCGCGGTCTTCGTAGGCTTCGGTCTTCCAGTTGTACTTGTCAAAGCCCCGCCGCCCGCCGTGGAGGGAGTGGCCGCCGTCGTTTTTATTGAGAGTATAGGTTCTGCCGTTGAGGTTGAACCGGGCATTGCCGATACGGTTGGCAAAACGGCCCGGCGTGGCGCCGATGAAGGGCTTGTTGTTGAGATACTGATCCAGGGAAAGGTAGCCCAGCAGGATGTCATCCTTCGCCCCCGAACGGGAGGGAATGGAAAGAGAAGTCCAGGTGGCCCCGAAGCTGGAAAGCGAGAGGCAGAGATCCCCGGCCTTGAGGGTGTAAAGGTACACTTTCTGTCCTGTAGCGGTGATCCCGAAGGTTTTTTTCGTTATTTTCATGCCTATACTCCTAAATGGATTTTGATTGTGCCTGTATGATACTACAGCTATGGTAAAAATGGTAGCGGATACCCTCTCTTTGTTGTATACTAAACTTGTTCCAAAATTCGAAGTTTCGGAACGGCCTTATATGTCCCTTCGGGCCACGAGCATAAGGAAATTGATATGCCGCAAGGAGGCGGTTTACGCATGGGAATTTTTGACCGTCTTGGGGATGTTATAAAAAGCTACCTGAATGATGATGAAGCGTCGATTTTCGGGAGGCAGCCGGATACGGTAAAAAGGAGCGGGGATCCGGATCTTGACGCCGCCTTTGAAGAGCTGGATGAATTCCTGGGCAAAAAAGGGACGGGCTTTAGCCGTACCGAATACAGGTACACCGAATATAAGAAAACCGGGAGCGGGGAGCATTACAGCCGCACCGAATATTCCCGGACGGATTACAGTTCCGCAAGGCGGGGAGCCGGGAGCCGGAAAAAAAGCGCTACGGGTAAAGAGGAGAGCCCTGTTCCCATAGAACTGCGGCAGGATTTTGCGGAACTGGGGCTCGACGCCGGGGCATCCCTGGAAGAATGCAAGACCGCCTACAAAAAACTCTTAAAGATACACCATCCTGACCGCCATGCGGGGCATACGGGCAATATGCGGAAGGCTACCGAAAAAAGCGCCCGGATAAACGCCGCATGGGATCGCATAGAGAAGTGGTACTCCGGGCAATAGACTTGTGAGGCTGTTCCAAAATTTCAGTTTTTGGAACAAGATCGGTTGTTAAGAATTAAAACAAGGAGGAATAATGGAAAAAGTACGAATGGCGATTGTGGGAGCGGGTGTCTGGGGAGATACCCATGCCGGAATATTCCGGGAGCATCCCCTGGCGCTAACGGCGGGGATCTGCGATACAAATAGGGATAAGGCTGCCGTTGTTGCGGAAAAATACGGTATCCACGGTTTATACGATTCCGTAGACCGTATGCTGGCGGAATGTCCCTGCGACGCCGTTTCCATCGTAACTCCCGATTTTCTCCATGCGGACATTGCGGTAAAGTGCGCCAAAGCGGGGAAGCATATTCTCATAGAAAAGCCTTTGGCCACGAGCAGGGATGATGTAAAGCGCATCATGGAAGCGGTTGAGGTAAACCATGTACGCGCCATGGTGGATCTTCATAACCGCTGGAGCCCACCCTTTGCCCTTGCGAAGCAGGCCATCGACGCGGGGGAACTGGGAAACCTGAAAACCGGCTACTTCCGGCTGAATGACATAAAGTGGGTTGCAACAGACATGCTCTCCTGGTCGGCTTCTTCTTCGATTCTTTGGTTTCTGGGGAGCCACAGTATTGATACGCTCTCATGGCTTCTGGGGAGCAGGGTAAAGCGGGTCTATGCGGTTTCCTCATGCGGGGTACTGAAAAACATGGGCGTGGATACGGTGGATACATACCTCTCCACCCTGGAATTTGAAAACGGCTGCATTGCCCAGATGGAGAACGGCTGGATCGATCCCAATGGCAATCCAAATGTGAACGATCTTAAATGTACCGTTCTTGGGGACAAGGGCATGATCGCCATCGACGCCAGTCATCATAACATGATTCAGAAGTACACCGATTCTGCAACAACGGTGCCCGATGTGCTGGTGCGCAACAGTGTTCACGGTGCGGTAAAGGGCTTTGCATATGAGAGTATCCGCAGCTTTATTGACCGCCTTATCGGCGGGGACGATTTTATCGTGAGCCTTGAAGACGCCGCTAATGCAAGCCTGGCGATTCTTGCGATCATAGAAAGCGCCGAAAAACGGGAGCCGGTAGAAGTAGCGTATTAGAGTCGTCAAGCCGGTTATTGAGTTACAAATTCGGCTCCACGTTCCTCCAATACCGTGAGGGAGGCCAGTGCGATATACAGGTATGGGTATCCGTCTTCCTCGTAGTATTTCAACTTCCCCATTGCCTCTACCCATTCATCAATATCGGGATAGGGGGCTCCGGAACCGGAATCCCAGGCCACTTCAAACCCGGCGTTTCCGTCATTCCCGCAGCAACCGGGGCCGTAGCGGAGCACGAAACAGTAGGGAACCTCTCTTCCTTCATACTGTTCTATTTTAAAGAGCCCTTCGAGCCTGATCGTCTTCCCCAAATAGTCTTCGGCATTCAGGTAAACGTCGTTTGTCTGGGCTATAAACATCTTTTCTTTTATTTCGATGAGGGCAGTACCCGAAATGGAAGCTTCGCCTGCACCCTGTTCCGGCTCAGCTTCGCTTCTGCGGAATTCGCCTGAATATTCCGGAACCTGATCTGCCGGGGGCGGCAGGATTTCGGTTTCCGCCGGAGCGTCGTCCTTCTTTTCCCCGAAGAAACTGCCGCCGGGTAAAACTACCGCCTGAGTACCGGCTTTATTTTTTTTAGCGGCAAACGCGCCGTAATTACTGCAGGCCGCGGAAGAAAAAACAAGCAGTATTGAAAGTACGGCGGCAGCCCCGGGAAGCCCCGGTTTTTTCGCATATGTGTCGATCTTCAGGTACTGCCTGAGCGCCGACAGTATCCAAAACAGCAGGAACACAAAAATGTTTATCATCACCACGCTTGCGCCTGTCGGGGTTGCATACAGATACGACACAATTATACCGGCAAGAAAGCAAAGTACGGAAATGCAGGCGGAACAAACCGTTACGGTCTTGAATTTTTTGAATATCCGCATTGAGGCAAGGGCCGGAAAAATAATAAGACTGGAAATGAGCATGGCTCCCATCATACGCATGCCCAATACGATGGTGATTGCCGTTAAAACGGCAATGAGCATGTTATAGAGACCTGCCTTTGCCCCCGCCGCTTTTGCAAAGGTTTCATCAAAAGTTATCGCAAACAGTTTGTTGTAAAACACCACAAACAAGACAAGCACCGTTACCGACAAACCGATGCTCAAATACACATCATTCCTGCTCATTGCAAGAATACTGCCGAAAAGATAGTTACAGACATCGGTATTCAATCCCGTTGTCATTGAAATAACGATTACACCTGCGGCCAGCGAACCCGTGGATATAATCGCAATGGCGGCATCGCCCTTGATCTTGCTGTTTTCGCTGAGGCGGAGAAGCAGAAAAGCGGCGGCAATGACAACAGGGATGGAAATGGTCAGGGGCGCCACGTTCAGTGCGGTTGCCAGGGCAAGCGTCCCGAAGCCAACATGGGAAAGCCCGTCGCCGATCATCGAATAGCGTTTCAATACCAAACTTACCCCGAGAAGCGCGGCGCAGACGGAAACAAGGGCGCCCACAATAAATGCCCGGACAAGAAAGGTGAATGAAAACATCTCAATCAATACGCTGAACATACAGACACTATATATTGCTATACTTTTTTTTGCAATCCGCAGCATTGCCTCACGTTAAATTTAACCATAGGGTATCGACGAACTCCGGGCGGGCCGGAGAAAACGGCGGGTCTACGAGAAAGAACCCAAACCCCCTTCCGGCGGGTTTTCGAACAGCCGGAAGCTGATGTCCCCGGTACTCGAAAGGCGGCACATCGAACAAAAGAAATCTCCGGATATCGTCATACTCCAGAGAAGGCCGGATGCGGTTCTTGAAAATCTTGACCGTTTTGTTTACCGTGTTCCCCGTACCGTTGAGTACCCGGAATTCCAGGGTTAGATTTTACCGTGAGATTCCACTACCCGCTTCGGTTAGATTTTTACATGAGGAATCGCGTGAAATGAAGGATTCAAGGCGCCGCCGGTAAAGAGTTTCAGGCCGGCGTCAGGGTATAGAGGCTGTCTTTTTTCACGACGAAAGTAAAACCGTAGGCTGTGGTTTCCGCCGCCACGGCGCGGCCGTCCGAGCTTACCGCCAGGAGTTCCCCCCTTACTGCGACAACACCGTCCGCTCCGGCGGTGATGACGGCTTTTTTCAATTTACCTTCGTACCACTCGATATCCACCGTATAGGCTCCCCGCGCCCGAAGGCCCTTTACACGGCCTTCCTTCCAGGAGGGCGGCAAGGCCGGCAAGAGTTCGATTATCCCTGTGTGGCTCTGGAGAAGGCACTCGCCGATACCGGCGGCGGCGCCGAGGTTTCCGTCTATTTGAAAGACCCGGTTACCGTTGAAAAAGTTCCGGGTACCCGATCGGCTCACCATGCGGTTAATATATTCGCCCGAGAGCCTTCCATTACCCTGCCTCGCCGCCTGGCAGATGAACCAGGCGAGGGGCCAGCCGCCTCCGGCGGCGCCGTGGGCGGCCCTGATGGCAAGGGACTTCTTCGCCGCCTCCAGCAGATCGGGCGTATCCTTCCAATTGATCTCGTCACCGGGATAGGCGCCCCAGAGATGGGAGATGTGGCCCATACCGGGGGTCATCTCTTTTTCTTCCTCCCGCCATTCGAGAAGCCGGCCTTTCGAACCGATCCTGTTGGGCGGCAGTTTTACCATGGCGATCCTGAATTCCTCAGTCATGGGATCATTCAGATCCAAAATGCGATCCGCTTCAATACAGGCGTTAAAAAGATACCGCAGTATCTGGTTGTCCATAGCGGGGCCGGCGCAGATCGGCGTATCCCGGCCGTCGGCCCGGATATAGCGGTTCTCCGGAGAGAGCGAAGGGTTTGTCACGAGGTAGCCTTTTCCATCGTCCGAAAGAAAGTCCAGAAAAAAAAGAGCGTGTTCTTTCAACGTGGGGTACCACTTGCGGAGGAAATCTTTGTCCAAGGTAAAACGGTAATGCTCCCATATATGGGTCGCCATCCAGGCGCCGCCTGTAGGCCACACCGTAGCGGCCATGTACACGTCCTGGGGTGCGCAGTCTCCGTAAAAATCCGTGTTGTGGTGGCACATACTTCCCCGGCACCCATACATAATCCGCGCCGTGTCCCGGCCTTTTTCGGTCATGGTTTTTATCAGACTGAAAAGTGATTCGTGGGTCTCCCCCAGCCCGGTGAGCTCGGCGGGCCAATAATTCATCTCGGTGTTGATATTGATGGTATACTTACTGTCCCAGGAAGGGATAAAATCCTTGTTCCAGATGCCCTGGAGGTTCAGGGCCGCGGAATTTTCCCTGCCTCCTGACAGGAGAAGATAACGTCCGAAGGTAAAGTACAGGGCGGCCAGGGCCGGAAACCCCGGATAAGAGTCGTCCGCCCCCGCTTTTTCAATGTCTTCACCGGTAAAACCGGCGTCATTACCGCCGGGCAGTTCCAGAACGCAACGCTCCATCCGGGGCTCAAAGTCCGCAATATGATCGCTCTTCAGTTTACCGTACCCTTCCGAGGCAGCGGATTCAAGGAGGCTCCGGACACGCTTTTCGGGATCCGTATCGCGGTTCGTTGTTGACGCCGCGAGGTAAATATACACCTCTGATGCACCCCTGACGTAAAGTTGGCTCACAGGGTTTTCAAGTACCCCGTCGGTCTCAAGTTTTATGGCCGTATAAAAACCGGTCCCCGCCAGATTTCCTTTCATGTAGTGGACGCCGTCATTTCCGGTACGACACTCGTCCGCCCGGAAACCCGGCCAGGGCCCGTTACGCATAAAGTAGCCCGGCCGTCTTTCGTCGGGACTCTTTTCATCGGAAATAACCCCCCGGTCAAATTTTATGTCCAGATTGACAACGCCTTTTACGGAAGATGTCAGTTTTATCGCCAGAACCTGGGCCGGATAGCTAATGAACATCTCTCTTTTGTAAGACACGCCGTCCTGTTCGTGGCCTATCGCGTGCACCCCCGTCATGAGGTCAAGTTCCGAGATGTAGTTTTCGGCTCCTGCGCTGTTGCAGAACCAACTGCTCTTGAAAGGCGTATGCTGGTTCAGGGCGATATCCAATTCTCCCAGGGGTTCATAGTGGCGCATGCTGTAAGGCGCGCCGGTGAAGTACCGGATAAGAAGGGATTCGGCGTCTTTCATGTTTCCGGCGAGGATAAGACGGCGGACTTCGGCAAGCTTACCCCGTGCGGCGCCGTTGTTGCGGTCAAGAAAACCGCCGTACCAGAGGCTGTCCTCATTGAGCTGTATCCTTTCGATGCCCGTATAGCCGTAAACCATGGCTCCGAGCCTGCCGTTGCCGAGGGGTATCGCGTTGTTCCATATCCCGGCGGCCTTGTTATACCTTAGCCTGAAAGACGCCATAATCCTTCCTTTTACATTACTGATACCGGGGCTTTATCTCTTTGATTTTGTTGTTGACAAAGGTCTCAAGTTTGGCGGCGCCGATCTGATCGGCGTTGGCTATGAACTCTTTAAAGATCGTCTCAAACTCGGCCTCGGTTTTCGCCATGATAAGCCTGGGCTCGTAGGTATTGGAGAGTTCCGTCAGTTTGTCGGCGATAATCTTTTCGTCGCTGTTCCCAATAGGCGCCGCGGCGGCAATCCAGGGAGCGTTGCTGTACTTGCTCCGGATCTTCGAGTAGGCGTCTTTTACCAGTGCGGGGTCCGTGGTGGCGATGCGGCTCTCCGATTCGACGATGGGGTTTCCGCCCAGATACCACCAGTTGTTGTACTTCTGGATAAGGGTACCGTCATTCAAGGCGGCGTTCCATTCGGCGCTGAATTTGGGAAGCTGTCCCGGCTCCTGGGTGTAATCCACACCCTTCCGGCCCATGTAGCAGGCGGCGATGCCTTCATCGGAGAACATCCATTTCATTAATTTGATAGACGCTTCGGGGTTTTTGTTTTTCTTCGTGATGAAAGTACCGCACCAGCCGATGTTGGAAGCCTGATAGTTCGCCGTATCAAAGGGAACCATCTCGGCAACGGTATACGAGGGGTTAATTTTCTGGAGCGCCGCCAGACGATCCGGCAGGTGGTTCTGGGTACAGCCCGAGAAAGCAAACCATTCGCCATCGGGGATGGCTTCACTGCCCACGACAAAGTAAGACTCGTCGGGAGATATAAACCCGGCCCGCCAGCACTTGTTCAGGAAGGCGATGGCCTGTTTGTACCGCGCGTCATGCTGGGGCCACATGTAGGTTCCGTTGGACTGCTCGACATAGGGAATCCCCGGAAGCCCCATATTGACCCTGAACACCGCAGTGTTCCAGTCCCGGTTCAGCTTGAGAACGGCTCCCATGTTGGGGTATTTTTGCTTGACCGCCGTAAAAAGATTGAAAAGATCATCGAAATTTTTAAGGGGCGGGCTGCCTACGGCCTTATACAGGTCGGTCCGGTAGATAAGGGACGCCGCCATGGGAACCGCCGAAGAGTTCACCCAGTCCGAGGCGTTTTCCGAAAGATTGTTGGGGGTGTAATAAGCCTTTCCGTCCTGGGACTTGCTGCGGGCAATACCCAGCCGCTGGGCCGACAGTTTCCAGTCCACGTTGTATCTGGAGATAAGCTCCTCATAGCTGTAACAGATATCGCCGTCGGACATCTGATCCAGAAGAGTGTCGGTGTACACCAGATCGGGAAGCTCCCCCGAAGCGATCATGACGCCCAACTGCTGGCCGTCAACCGCCACCGTCGGGTCAAGGATAACGCCGGTCTGCCTGGTTATCTCCTCGGGGATGATCCCCGTAAAAGAATTCGTCGGATACCAGGACATGTTGACGAAAATGGAAAGCTTCACCGGCCCCGAGGCCCCGGAACTGCCGGCCTGTCTGCCGCCGCCGGCAAAAACGAGAGACGCCGCGATAAAAAACGCGGCCCACAGAAAAAACCATCTTTTCATATTTCCCTCCTGTAAAATATGCAATTCCTGTACGGAATTGCGGGGCGCAATGCACCCTCATCCATGAACTATGGATTTCCGTTTGTTCCCCTTCACGCCGCCGGCTTCCGTTAAGCTTTGACGGCCCCGATGGTCAGACCACTGATGAAATAACGCTGAAAGAAGGGGTAGACCACAAGGATGGGCAGAGTAGCGACAAGCATGGCCGCCACCTGTACCGACATGCTCGTGGTCTGGGATTTGCCTATGACTTCGGCCGCCAATGACGCCGACATGTTGGAACTTGACCGGTTGATGATAACCATGAGTTCGTATCCCAGAGTGTGCAGGTTTTTGCTCTGGGTAAAAAACGCCACATCGAACCAGGAGTTCCAGTGCCCTACGGCGGTGAATATGGCGATAGTGGCCAGAAGGGGCATGGACACCGGCAGTATAATACGGCTGAAAATTTGACCTTCTCCCGCGCCGTCGATGCGGGCGGACTCTCCCAACTCTCTGGGTATGTTTTGGAAAAACGAAATAGACACCAGAACGAAGAAAAGGTTCAGCATGCCCGGTATAATGAACACCAGAAAATTGTTGATAAGGTGAAGGGATCGGAGAACCGCGAAATAAGGGATAAGGCCTCCGGAAAAGTACATTGAGACAATGATCATTATCATGTAAACTCTGCGCCCTACAAGTTCGCGGTATGAAAGACCGTAGGCGACAAAACTGGTAAAAAGCGTTGTGGCGAGGGTTCCGATTATAGTCCTAAGGACGGTTACCATGAAGGCTTTGGCCCAGATGGGATCTTCAAGAAGACGCTTGAAATTTTCAAATGTCGGCTTGCGGGGCCAGAAGAAGATGCCGCCCAAGGTGGCGTCTTTACCCTCGTTAAAGGCCAGAATTATGGCAAGATAAAAGGGATAGAAGGACGCGATAAAAATGATGAGCGCCAGAACATGGACGGTAATGTCTACGGCCCGGTCTTCGGCGGTCCGCCCCACCCGGCGTTTCACTGTCTTCATCAGAAAAGCCCCTCGCCGGAGACCCGTTTGGCCGCCTGGTTGCTCGTTAGTACCAGAATCACCGAAAAACAGGATTGGATGAGCCCCATAGCGGCGGCGTAGGAATACCGTCCCTTTGAAAGACCGATCTTCATCAGGTAAGTCTGCAATATCTCCGAAACTTCGGCGTTACCCCCGGTCCCCATAAGCCAAGACTGCTCAAAGTTCGAGCCTGAAAGCCCGCCGCCCAGGAGGTTCCCCAGGGCAATAATAAGGACAACCGTAATGGTAGACTGAATACCCGGCAGCGTAATGTACAGGATTCGTTTGAGCCTGCCCGCTCCGTCAATGGCGGCCGCTTCATACAGGGTCGGATCGATGGAAGTAATGCTGGCCAAAAAAAGGATGGCCCACCAGCCCATATCTTTCCATATGGAAGTAATGACAACCATGGGGAGAAAGTACTTTGGCGTAACATAAAAGGCGATATTGCCGTCCGTAAGGCCCAGGGCCATGAGCAGGGAATTGATGACGCCGTTGGCCTGGAGAAAGATTTGGCAGAAACCCGCGACAATGACCCAGGAGATAAAATAGGGCAGATAGCTTGCGGTCTGGACGGCCCGCTTGAACCAGGGAACATGTATCTCGTTGAGGAGCAGGGCGAGAAGTATCGGCAGGGGGAAGGTAAAAAAGAGCTTTACAATACTCATTACCACGGTGTTGCGGATGATAACACCGGCGTTGTAATCACTGAAAAATTCCCTGAAGTATTTGAGACCCACCCAAGGGCTGAAAAGAATCCCCTTGAGGCCGCCCGATATTTTGTATTCCTTAAAAGCGATAAGAATGCCGAACATGGGGAGATAGCTGAAAATCACAAGAAAAACGATTCCCGCCAGGGCAAAAACTTGAAGATAACGCTGCTTCCAGAACAGCCCCAAAAAGGAGTTACGCCGGATCATCTAAACCAGCCTTATGCGGACGATTCCACATTGAGGAGTCACCCAAAAGCCGCCGAAAAAAACCTCATCGCCGTTCCGAATTCTGTCAACTAAAAACATCCCCTCACTGTCAAAATGACCTTCTTCTATGGCTATAAAATCCGGAGTCGGCACGGCGTTGGCTATTACGGTAACTTCCGGGCTCATTTTGCGGACCAGCCTGAGGTTGAATAATCCGGCGAGGTAAAAGGTGCGGCTGTCTTCCTCAAATATCAGACCTCTCGGAACCCTGCCGGCAGGAGTAGTTTTTACCCGTTTGGTGCTGTAATCGGTAAAACCGTATTCGCCTCCTGCAAACGATACGCTGCCCAGAAAATCTTCAAATTCAAAATTTGCGTAAAGTTCATCCGTGTGCCGGACAACCCCGTACATTTTTCCGGTATTTTTGTATTTTAGCACCATGGGCATCGCGTTCAGAACCGCCAGATTGCTTTCCGCCACATGGAGACTCCCGTCCAAAAGGTTCCCGTCGCCGTCCAAAACGCTCTCCGCGCCAAACGATGCAACGCCCACCGCCCCGCGGCTTATGGCGTAAAACATGTTATAGGCAATAGTCCCATTATTATGCGACTCCGGAATGAACAGGGCGTTGCCGCCGTCGGCGTAGGTATCGCATATTTTTTCGAAACGGTAACAATTCTGATCATAAATATCGGGGGCAATAATATCGATATTTTCAACAGCCGCCTGCCAAACATGCAATGTTCTTGGAACAGCGCCGCCTCCGGGATACTCAATGCCCGGAACGCTCCAGGGAGCGCCCCCGGAAAGCCAAACGTTGATATACATCGGAATGTCACAGGCGGCCTTTCCCCTGCCGGCAACATAGTCTATATATTTTGCCAAATGCCAGGCTTCACAGTATTCATACCCGTGAAATCCGAAGGTATCGGCCCATCCGGAATTTTTCTTCTTGCCCTTTTCTTTCCAGTTTATATATGCGGGAGAGTATTGACAGCTTTCAAGAAAATTCAGGAGTTGTTCCGGTACAACCGCCTTTTGATTATCCAAAGCCTGTGGAGAATAGTCCCTGTCGGTCCTGAGGTACCCCGGCTCATTTTCAACCTGTACGGCGATAACCGTCTGTTCTTTGCCGTCAACTTCCTTAAGATACGCCATAACCGCGCCAAAGGCTTTTGCATCGGCCCGCATATTTTCTTCGTAATGAGCGGATAGATCGGCTACAGGAATTCCGTCTGACCGTAAAACCCGCCGAAACCGCCGCGGATCTTTTTTAACCCACTCCGGCGTGTAACTCAGATCGCCGTTTTTCCAACTGCCGAACCATAATACGATCAGACGCAGGTTATTGGCCCTGCAAAGTTCCAGCATATAGTCAATCATGGAGAAATTGAAGGCGTCTTCCTTTGGTTCGATTTTCTCCCAGTAAACAGGCGCTTCCAAAGTATTACAATTTAACGCCAGCGCCGATTTACAGGACTCATCAAACATTTCCCTGCTGTAAGAACTTGAATTATGCACCTGGGCGCCAAGGGCAAAGAAAGGCTTCCCTTTAACCGTAAAACCGTTGAATTTCTTCATGAATTAGCTCGTGAAATCATGATAAACCAGCTCTTGCGGCTTGTCAACTTTTTTAAGGGGTGTAAAAGGAAGCGCTGATTTATTCAATCGAGAATAAATCAGCGCTGCTTTAATGCGGTATGTGCGCAATAAAATGAGCACATACACAGGAAAACGCTGATTGGCGTCATTTAATCAGCGTTTCCCTAAGAATCGCGAGGGACTTCGATGTTACATCTTCCTCAAATGTACGAAACGATTTTTTCGCCCTTTAGTACGCGTTCCAGATCCGCGAGAACCGAATCCACATAGACCGACATGGTATAGTAAAGCCGTCCGCCGTTAAGACAGGAGAGACAGCGCCGGGAATTGGTCTCCCAGAATGTCACCCGGTCACCGGGTCTGCCGTCCCTGTAGCGGTACACGATCTCCAGCACCGGCTTTGTTTTCGGTTTCTCCTGTTCGGGAGACAGTTCGTCGTACATGGCCAGGAGCAGGGTCTGGTAATACTTGCGGAAATTACTTTCGTCCACTTCGGTTTCCCCGGCCATGACCTTGAGATTATCCCCTTCACCGGAAAGCCTGAAATTAACGGTTTTCTCCCTGCTTATCACATCCACTTCCGCCACATGATCAATAAAGGGAAGCACCATGATCCTGTCCATGATGTCAAACCATGTCGTCGTGAGCCAGGTGATCGAGGAAGCCGGCATTTCAAAAACGAGGTTGAGCCCTTCCCTCTGAATGTACACGTTCCCCTCGGCGGTGGGAGCGGAAACCCGGAGGGAGAAATTCCCCTCGCCCTCAATGCCTGTTACCGCTGCGGTTGAATAGGGCTTATCAAGGCCCCAGTCTGCAAGATCGTCCGGGTTTTCGATGCGGCCCGCGATCCGGGCGGCGCTAAGACCGAAGAGGCCCGCAAATGCCTTGGAGGCCTTGTCCATATTGAGATTCGCCTGTATCGGCTTCAGCATCCGCAGGGTATTGGGAAGAATTCTCATTTTTGACTCCGAGGGATCCACTTTAAAGCGGCGGACGCTAAGCTCCTCACCCTGACGGACACTGCCCCCCAGGACTACCTCGGCAAAAAGATTTTCCTGATACTCATTCTGCACCGCCGCGGGACTTATTGTCTTATCCAGAAAATCCAGGGGGCTTTTGTCAAAGAGATCCATGCCGGAGCCGTAAGCCAGATAGACTACCGTGCCGCCCTGCTTCATCACATAACGATTGATCCGATCCGGCGCGGGATTCCCCACGAGAATGGTAACTTCCTCACCCCGGACAGGGCGGATATGGACCGCGGCCCCCGGCGTATCAAGACCGAAGGCGCCGAGGTTCTCCGGCATTTCGGCAGCGACGCCCCGCTCTTCAATACGGCTCGAAACATTCAGCACCCGGTTGAGAAGATACGTATCCGCAGAAAATTCTTCCCAGCCTAAAAGCACCGGTTTCGGCGCGGAATCCTCCCCGGGCACTATAGGCCCCTGCACATTCGCGAGAACCGTATAGCCTCCGCCGGAATTTTCCACACGCACGGAAACCAGGGGACTGCCCCCTTCCCCGCCGCTTTCAAAGTCAACGATGTACTTTCTTTCCGCGGCCGGAGCCTGGGCAGCAGTATCCGCCGCCGGAACCTTATTCAGGATGAAGAGAATCAGTACCAGGGCCCCCAAGGCCAGGATCATGACTGCAATAAAGATTAGTTTTTTAATCATCCGGAACCTCTT
>JAITLC010000032.1 GCA_031278095.1 Treponema sp. | reverse complement strand
CCCAACCTGTTCAAGGATGTCCTGCCGTACCGCAACGGCGTACCATTCGGAGGCGTTGGGCTTGTTGCCGATTGGCAGGGCATAGCACTTGCCGTCCTGCGAAAAAGCGGTAAATGAATCCGCGTCGATTTTTGTCTTTACATTCGGAGCGTAGGCGTTGATCATTTGGTCGGTAATTTCAATCAGATATCCCTTGCTTACAAAACGCGGCAGTTCGGGCGTACCGGTCCAGGTGGCAAAATCTTCGCCGTTCGCGTAACGCAGTTCAATGCCCGGCCCGACGTATTCCGACCAGGGCAGCACCTGGAGGTCAACGGTAATGTCACCCAGGCCTTTTTCCTGCAGAAGTTTCGGCAGGTCATTGGCCATGTACTCTACCATCCGGTCGGTTTTATCACCAAAGATAATAAACGTGACGGTACGCTTTCCGCCCGCCGCCGATTGCTGCCTTCCGCCTGCCGCAAACACCAGGCCGGCGGCCAGTACAAAAAACATCGCCGTAAAAAGAAACTTTTTCATAGCTTCCTCCTATAATTTTTTATTGGTGCAAAATGAAACTTTTAACCTTTCACAGCGCCAATAATAATACCCTTAACAAAATACTTCTGCACAAAGGGATACACGAGGATTACCGGACCTATAGCCAAAACGCTCATGGCCATACGGGCCGTTTGAAGCGGCGGCTGTATACGGGAAGCCATTGAGTTGTTCGCGTTGGTCACCAGGTATTGTATATTGCTCATCATCCGGTAAAGCATATACTGTAACGTGTCAAGGTTGTCCTTTGACAGCAGCATCAATGGCAGATAGAAGTCGTTCCAGAAACTCAGGGCGTAAAAAAGGGCGATGGTAACGAGGCCTATCTGGGAAAGAGGCATAACGATCCTGAAAAAGACGGCCGTGTTTCCCGCCCCGTCAATGCGGGCGGATTCATAAATGGAAGCGGGAATTGTGCGGAGGTAATTTCGCATCAGAAACATATTAAACACATTCATCGCGTATGGGACAATGAGCCCGGCCAGTGTATTTTGCAGGCCGTAATACCGGGTGCAGAGAATGTACCAGGGGAGCATTCCCCCGTTAAAAAGCATGGTAAAATAGGCGAAGAAGGCGAATTTGTTGGCATGCTTAAAACCGGGTACTGAAACAACATACGCGTACATGGCGGTAACTATCACCGAAACGGCGGTCCCCAGGAGGGTTACGATAATAGAAGTACGGTATGCCAGGAGTATCATGTTCCTGCGCTGGGAGAGCATAAAGGTAAAGGTATCCAGGGTGGGCTTGCGGGGAAGGAGCGAGAAACCGGAAGCGGTAATCGCCGACTCTGTGGAAAAGGACGCGGAGAACGCGAGGACCAGCGGATATAAACACATCAGCGTAAAAAGGGTCACAAAGGTATAAAAAAACACCGTTAATGCCTTTTCGCCTTTTGAATATGCCTTAATCGTTCTTCTTTTTTTCATACATCATTCTTCTTTCGCCGCTCTTAAAACAGCGCGTTCTCCCGGTCAATTCTTCGCAGGATTGCATTGCTGACCATTACCAAAATAAAACCAACCGCCGACTGGTACAATGATACCGCCGATGAAAACGCAAGTTCCCCTGACCGTATGCCGGATCGGTACACAAACACATCGATAATATCAGTTACGGGAAATAAGGCCGGATTAAGGTTTGTTAATCCCACAATCATTGTTAAATTTCCACGCAGCATATTTCCAAGAGAAAGCATAAAAAGCATGATTACCGTAGGACGCAGCATAGGTATTGTTATCGATTTAATTTGTTTCCATTTGCTTGCGCCGTCCACCATGGCCGCTTCGTAATACGTCGGGTCAATACCGGTGAGGGTGGCGTAATATATGATGGAAGAATACCCGGCCTGATTCCATACGTTGCAGATTACCAGGACAGCCCACCAATAATCAGGATTAGCGTAAAAATCAATGCGCCCGCCGCCCAAAAGGACGAAGATGTTGTTCAGCGTACCCAGGTTGTAATTCAGTACAGACTGCAGAATTGAACCGAAAGCCATCCAGGAAATAAAAAACGGAAAAAACATGATGCTCTGGGTAATTTTTACGAATCTTCGACTCTTAATATCTGCCAGCATAATGGCGAGAGTTACGGAAACTACCGTTGTAACGCCAAAGTACAACAGGTTCAGAAATACGGTGTTCCTTGTCGCCCGGAGAGCCCGGTCAAAACTGTTAAAGAAAAACAGAAAGTTTTGGAAAAGCGGCTCCGCCCAGGGGCTGCCGAAAATGCCTCCCCGGAAGTTATAGTTCTTGAATACCAGTATGAGCCCCGCCATGGGAAAATAGCAAAAGAACAGTAGAAACAATACCCCGGGCAGCGCAAATACGTACAGGGAACCGTCCCGTTTGAGGATGCCGGGAAAAGAAACTCCCCTGCCGGGTTTTTTCTGTCCCGGCTGCAACCGTTTCATATTGGTATCAGGATATTTGTGATACGGAGAATCGTCTATTACTTTTTTTGCCGATATTATTCTTCTTTTTTGCTCTTTTAACGCCGGTTTATAAAAAATAACGCCCCGGCAGCTAATCGGTTCTCATTTTTTGCCATCAATCGCGGTTTTTTGCCTCGCGGTTTTCTATCGGCCGCAGTTTTAGAAGTGTAAAGCCGAAGGGTTCGACCGTTTCTTCCAGAAGAAGACAGGAGTTTGAAACCTCCAAAATCTCCATGCCCATCTTGGGAAGGCATTGGGTATGCAGGAGTTCGTGTTCTCTGGAACGTAATGAACCCAGGGCGCCGTTTTTCAGCCAGAAATCGAAGATGCTTCCGTGGCTGCGGTTGAACACCGTCCTTTCCGCCAAATACGCGCCGGAAGAAAAACCGGTCAGCCTGATACAAAAGCGTAGCGGCGTACCCTCATCGAAGGCCTTGTAGCGTTCATAAAAATCACGCGGGCTGGATTCACCTGAGGCGTAGGACTCTTTGTAGTGCACGTAGTTCCAACAGAGAACCTGTATTTCCCCGGAAGCAGGAGATCGGGCCGCAATATAATCTTCACCCTGGGAAAGCAGCTCCTCCCCAAGGGCAAAAAGGGCGCGGAACGCATAATATTGCGGTTTCTTGAAGCCCGACATGCTCAAAAGGCCAAAACCGCCGTGAAATTCATTGGGATCAAGACCGTGTTCCTCAAACCGGTCGGTAAAACCCCAATAGCAGAGGGAATTTGCCGTATTCCGGCAGTTACAGTAATTCTGCAGAACAAAGACCGCCATAAAAGCGGTATCGTGGACCAGGTCCCGCTCACGCGGGGAACTGTTCCATTCATCAAAATGAAGCTCTATTTCCCCGCTGAAATACTCCCGGACAATATCACGAAACCATATCATATCATTTTTGGTACTGTCCGGGCCGTGCAAAACTTCCCGCCGTTCCCCGTTTATATTGAAGTACGTAACAGGATACGGATGCCCGGAAACAAAGTCCAGCGGCAAATTTTCATCAGCACATGTACGCAGAAAATTGCGCAAGAAACTTCCCGCGTCGGCGTCGCGGAAACTTGAAAGCGCCGGCCCGCCGAGTTTCAAGTCTTCAGAAACCGCTTTAATGCGCTCCGCCGTGACGCGGTAAAGCCGCATATAGTTATCAAATCCACCTGACCAGTAGCTGGAGATATTCGGCTCGTTCCACACTTCAAAATACCACTTTTTTACTTCCCCGAGGGTGTATCGTGAAATGATATGCGCCATAAAAGCGCCGATAAGGTTCCCCCATTTCTCCATATCATAGGGGGGAGTAACATTCGCCCTGTAGTAAAACATGGCGGCTTCACCTGATGCAAGCGGCGAAGGCATAAACGAAAATTCGATAAAGGGCCTTACGTTGATTTCCAGAAGAAAATCAAAAACATCGTCGATATACAGCCAGTTAAACCTGCCGTCATCCAGAACAACGCACATTACATCGTCAAAAATGCCGTGAAAACGCACATACTCAAAGCCGATATCTTTTACGAGGCCGCGAAATTGTTCCTGCACTTCCTTGCGTAAAAAATCACTCGCCCGGGCGGTTCCAATCATTTTTCGAAAATATGTATCAAGCTTATTTCCGCATTCCTTTGTATTTACTTCTATATTTTTGACAATGACGTTTCCTGCATTACCCGGAATTATCGTATCCGCTTTTTCCTCTTCCCGGCCGGGGGAACGATACAGAGAGTGGGGAATTACAATTTGGCTTTGATAATTAACATAAGTACCCAAATGCATTTTTTCGAAGGCCGGAAGACTAATCTCAACCTTGTCATGAACGAATTTACGATAATCACTCGGGCTGCATCCGACGATTTCTTTGAATACGCGGTTGAATGTTTTTGCGTTAGCAAAACCGTTGCGAGAGAGGATGTCGGTGACGGCATCGTCTGTCGTAGAAAGACTTTGTTTTGCCATGTTCACCTTCACATAGTTAAGATACTGCAGATATGTCATTCCCATGGTCTGGGTAAAAAAGTGTGAGAGATAGTAAGGGCTCACATATACTATTTCGGCGACTTTATTCAGGGAAGGGCTTTCCGCATAATGTTCATTCACAAAACTGAGTATTTTTTTAAGCCTGTCATAGTTACGGTTATAATCGGGCGAATGTCCGTTTTTTTGCGGCGCTGGGGAAATGTTCTCGCTAAAATGGCGTAAAAGGAGGGCAGCGATAAGTCCGCAGAAACCATGTACAACCGCGGATCTTGCATTTCTTTCATTTTGTTCTTCATCCATGACGAGGAGCAGATACTTTCTGATTTCTTCCGCCTCAGGCCCTTCTATGCGGTTTGAGAAATGCAGGGAATCAATATGTGCAGACATCGTATGGAAAAATTGTCCGCTGATTTGAAGCATAAATACAAGGTTTTTTCTATCGTTTTTCGAATCCACGGAATTCACCGCGTGAATCTCAGATGAGTTTATGACAGCGATCTCCCCCTGCCGCAGAAGACACTTTGTTTCACCGTATTCCAGCAGCAAATCTCCTTGACAGGCGAAAACAATTTCTATCTCATTGTGCCAGTGAGGATATGTGGAAACCAGATTTGTTATGATAGGCTTAACACCGTCTGAGTTTCCATACTGAACTTGCTCAAAATTCGTCTTGTTCAAATTTATATTCAGTAACTCCATTTGTCTGCCGGAACAGGGCAATAATGACACCATGGTTGCTGCATAGAACCTGGATCGGAAAGACTATAGAAATTGACATTCGTCGATTCGGGAAAATCGTTTTGTCTGCCTTCCCGGAAATTATTGAAGAAGTACCGGAGACCGTTCCACGACTTCAGTGTTCCGCCGAAGCGAAAGTCCTCCGGCGAGAAACTGCAGGACTTGCGAGAACCAACCGTGTTTGGGAACAAGCTCGCATCCTCCCCCGTAAACAAAAAAAAGACCGCCGAAGGCAGGCTGGTATTATAATCTATGGGTAAGCGCCGTTTTAATGACGCTTACCGGGGAGATATACGCCGTTCCGAAGAGATGGCGTATATCTATTTTTTGATGTTGTAGAAGGCTTTTTTCCCCGCATAGTGGGAGATACCTTCAAGCTGATCTTCGATGCGCATAAGCTGGTTGTACTTGCAGATCCGGTCGGTGCGGCTCATGGAACCGGTCTTGATCTGTCCGGTTTCAAGGGCCACTACAAGGTCGGCAATAAAGCTGTCCTCGGTTTCCCCTGAACGGTGGGATACTACTGCGGTATAACCTGCCCGTTTTGCCATCTCGACAGCCTCGTAGGTTTCGGTAACCGTGCCGATCTGGTTCACTTTGATAAGGATCGAGTTGCAGGCGCCCATAGAGATGCCCTTCTCAAGCCGTTTTGTGTTTGTCACAAAGAAGTCGTCGCCCACTATCTGGATTTTGGAACCCAGGCTCCTGGTAAGCTTTACATAGCCGTCCCAGTCATCCTGATCCAGAGGATCTTCGATGGAGATGATGGGGTACTTGTTCACCCAGCCGGTATAGATTTCGATCATCTCGTCGGCGCTAAAGAGCTTGTCGGGATTGGACTTCCAGAACTTGTAACCTTTCTTGCCGCCCTCGCCAAAGAGTTCGGAACTGGCGCAGTCCAGGGCAATGCCGAACTGATCGCCGGGTTTGTAGCCTGCCTTCTCGATGGCCTTCATGATAAATTCCAGAGCTTCCTCGTTACCGATGTCCGGCGCAAAACCGCCTTCATCACCGACTGCGGTATTCTTTCCCGCATCGTGGAGCAATTTTTTGAGGCTATGGAATACTTCCGCAGTCCAGCGTACCGCTTCCCTTATGGTTTCCGCACCCACGGGCATGACCATAAATTCCTGAAAGTCAATCTTGTTATCCGAGTGCTTGCCCCCGTTGATGATGTTAGCCATAGGCACGGGGAGCAGATTGGAATGGAAGGATCCCAGGTACTTGTACAGGGGAATGTCGAGGAAATCCGCAGCTGCACGGGCGGCGGCCATGGACACGCCCAGAATGGCGTTGGCGCCCAGCTTGCCTTTGTTTTCCGTCCCGTCAAGCTCGATCATGGTCTGATCGATGTCTACCTGTTCAAGGGCATCCATACCCTGAAGCTCAGGCGCTATGACATTGTTTACGTTATCAACAGCCTTGAGAACTCCCTTCCCCAGATAGCGGCTCTTGTCTCCATCCCTCAGTTCCACCGCTTCATAGTCGCCGGTAGAAGCCCCGGAAGGAACCGCGGCCCTTCCTGTTGAACCGTCTTCCAGATGAACATCCACTTCCACAGTCGGATTTCCGCGGGAATCGAGAATCTCTCTCGCCTCCACATATTCAATGATACTCATACTTTCCTCCGTTCCGTTAATTAAGCTCGAATAATATCAATTCTAATCTGTTTTCAGGCTTTTGACCAGAGCGCAACCCTAAAACCGCTGTCTGCCGCCGGCCCGCGGGTTTTTGCCCCGCAAAAACCCGAAGTGGAGAAATTACAGGGATGTAATTTCTCCACACTATTCACTCCCGGTAAAAATAGCTATAATAGAGGCAAAACATGGAATTTAGCGAACTAAATCTGCATCAGGATCTTAAGCGGGGCATTGAAGAGGCCGGATACATCAGTTGCATGCCCGTCCAGGAACAGGTTCTAAAATACGCTTTTGAAGGCCGGGATCTCTATGTCCAGTCTCAAACCGGGACAGGCAAAACCGCCGCCTTTCTTGTCGTCATCTTTCAGCGGCTCCTTACGGAAGAACCCCTCAGGGGAAAGAAAGCCATCATCATGGTGCCCACCAGGGAACTGGCGGTTCAGGTTGAAGAAGAGGCAAAGACGCTGGGGAAGTATCTCCCCTTCAAAATAGGCAGCTTTTACGGCGGCGTGGGTTATGCCCAGCAGCAGCAGCTTCTCCGGGAAAATGTTCAGATCCTCGTCGGCACCCCCGGACGGGTTCTGGATTTGAACAAATCTGGGCGCATGAACCTGATGGATCTTGCCTTTCTCATCCTTGATGAAGCAGACCGGATGTTCGACATGGGTTTCTATCCGGATCTTCGCAAGCTTATCAAGGTGGTGCCTCCGGTAGACAGACGGCAGACCATGCTCTTCAGCGCCACCCTCAATGCCTGGGTAAAAAATCTGGCCTGGGAGTACACCAAAAGCCCTTTTGAAATCGAGATTGCGCCGGAAACGGTTACGGTGGACGAGGTGGAACAGGTTCTCTACCATGTTCCCTCGGGTGAAAAAATGCGCGTCCTTCTCGGTATCCTGCAGCAGGAAAAGCCCGAGAGTGCTATTATCTTCTGCAATACCAAACGTTACACGGAAATTGTGGCAAAACGGCTCCGTATGAATGGGATAGAAGCGGAGTTCATCATTGGCGACCTTCCCCAAAAGCAGCGGCTGAGGATCATTGACGATGTCAAGGCCGGAAAGACCCGTTTCCTGGTGGCTACCGATGTAGCGGCGCGGGGGCTGGATATTGAAGGACTTGCCCTGGTCGTCAACTACGATCTTCCGGTGGAAGCCGAAAACTATGTACACCGTATCGGCCGTACCGCCAGGGCAGGGAAAACCGGCAAGGCAATAACTCTGGCCAGCGAACAGGATGTCTATGAACTCCCCGGCATAGAAAAATACATCGGAAAGAAGATTCCGGCCCTGATTTCAGGGAAAGATCTGCAGGGTGAAGACAAGAGCGAGGGACAGCGGATACGGACTGAATTTGCCGGTTTTGGCCGGGACGACAGGGACAGGGGCCGCGGAAGGCAGGACAGAGGGCCTATCCGCCGGGAAAGGCACGGTGAAAGAGAGCGGTCGCCGAGAGGACGGGGAGAAAACCGCAGGCCGCAGAGGGAAGAAAAACGCCCTGCCGGGCAGGAGAGCGAAGACCTTGCAGGCCTGAGCTTTGAAGAACGCATGGCCCGTTACAGGCAAAAATATGCCGGAAAGGCAGGCGGACAGGGCTCAGGCGGCGCTCAGGCGGCTTCACCGCGGGGTTCCCCGGCGAATGAAACGCCGCGCAGAGGGAAAAAGCGCGGCCGGCAGCAGCCGCAAAGCCGCAGCGAAGCGGATACTCCCCGGCGGAACAGGCCGCAGGGTCGCAGTGAAACGGAGGCGAAGGCTCCTAAAAAGAGAAGATCCGGCGGCAAAGCCGAAGACAGGACTAGCAGTAAAACTGCCGTCAGGGAGGAAGTCAAGACTTCTGCTCCCGGTAAAAAAGTGAAGAAGGGCTTCTTCGAAGCGCTGCTGGGACTTTTAAAGAAATAATTAGAGTCTATTCATAATGTAACAATATTATGGACAGACAACCTTAAAAAACGCGATTTGCGTACCGTTTTGGTACAAAAAGATGCGAAAATGCAAGTTCTGTCCGCAAAGTTAACCGGCTTTGCGGACAGACACTAATTATACAACAGGGTTATGTATTCATGATTACAGTAAGCGATTTAAGCCTCTCTTATGGAGAGCGTGTTCTGTTCAAAGATGTCAATCTGAAATTCACTCCCGGAAACTGTTACGGTATCATCGGCGCCAACGGGACCGGAAAATCCACCTTTCTCAAGATCCTCTCCGGTGAAACCGAATATGACAGGGGAGAAATTTCCATCAGCGTAAATGAGCGCATCGCGGTGCTCAAGCAGGATCACTTTGCGTTTGAGGAATATCCGGTACTGGAAACCGTGGTAATGGGTTATCCCGCACTGTACGGTATACAGAAGGAACGGGACTCCATCTACGCCAAAGAGGACTTCACCGAAGAAGACGGCATGAAGGCAAGCGAACTCGAAGCCGACTTTGCGGAACTGGGCGGCTGGGAAGCTGAAGCACAGGCAAGCAGACTCCTCTCCGGTCTCGGTCTCGATGAGGAAGATCATGGCAAAATGATGGGCGAACTGGACGAATCAAAAAAGGTGAGGGTGCTTCTCGCACAGGCCCTCTTCGGCAATCCCGGCATCCTCCTGCTGGACGAACCCACCAACGGCCTTGATCTTGAATCCATTTCATGGCTGGAAGAATTTCTCATTGATTTTCCCAACATTGTTATTGTTGTTTCACACGACAGGCACTTTCTCAATTCGGTATGTACCATGATCTGCGACATTGACTTTGGCAGAATTACTGCGTACTCGGGAAACTACGACTTCTGGTACCAGATGAGCCAGATGCTCCAGAAGCAGGCCAAGGAACAGCTTAAAAAACGGGAAGAAAAGGCACGGGAATTAAGGGAATTTATCCAGCGTTTCGCAAGCAATGCCAGCAAGAGCCGCCAGGCCACCAGCCGGAAAAAAGTCCTTGAAAAGCTGAACCTTGAAAACCTCACGGTTACCAGCCGCAAATTTCCCTATGTAGGCTTCAAGCCCGAAAGGGAGATCGGCAACAATGTACTGCGCGTGGAGAAACTCTGCGCATCTTCCGGCGAGGCAGAAATATTGCGGGATTTTTCATTCCTTGTAAACAGGGGAGAAAAAATCGCCTTTGTGGGGGCGGAACATGCCGCCAAGACTGCCCTCTTCGATATAGTTGCAGGGGTAAAAAAACAGGAAGCCGGGGATTTCTACTGGGGCCAGACCACCAGCGTTTCCTATTTCCCCAAAGATAATTCTTCTTTCTTCGATTCGGATCTCTCAATCACCGAATGGCTCCGCCGGTATTCCCCGGATCAGGACGAAACCTATGTACGCAGCTTTTTGGGGCGCATGCTTTTTTCCGGCGACGAGGCCCTGAAACCGGTAAATGTCCTTTCCGGGGGCGAAAAAGTCCGCTGCATGATCTCAAAACTCATGCTTTCCGGGGCAAATATCCTCATCCTGGATGAACCTACAAACCATCTGGATCTGGAGGCGATCACGGCGCTCAATGAGGGGCTTATTGCTTTTCCGGGGGTGCTTCTCTTCAATTCACACGATCATGAATTTATCACTTCAATTGCAAACCGCATCATTGAGATCCTCCCGCCGGGCAGCCCGGATTCCTGCATTGACCGCATGATACACTTTGACGACTATCTGGTGGATGAACAGGTCAAGGCCCTCCGTTCCGAAGCCTATCATCATGCACAAACCGCCGAAGACGGCGCCGTTCCATCGGGTTCCTTACGCTCGCGGCCCGGAGAGACACATGCGGAACGGCTGAAGATTTAATAGAGTTGTTCAAAAACTGAAAGACCTGTTCGACAACCAGCCGGATTCCCGAACAGGTCTAAGGAAGAACATAATATTTCTTCCCTTATGCGCCTTTGTGGTTTTTCTAAAAATGTGTCTTTAGCGTTTACAAGGCGGCAGTCTATTATTGAATATTAAAATAATACCGCTCCAGATATGCTATTCGCCGTTTTGCATCGTTATAACGCCGGCTCTGCGGATATTCATTGACAAGCTTTCTGTAACATTCAACGGAACGTTTAATGTCCCTGACGGGACTGTTGGCTTCATAAAACTGACCGTAAAGCCACCAGGTCTCATCAGTCCCCGGAGGATATCGTCTGTAAAATTCATCCAGTACGGCAATTGCGGAAGCGGTCTTCCCCGCCTCAAACTCCTCCTGAGCGCGGGAGATTAATTCTTCAGGCCCTGCATTGAGGGGGATACCGGCTCTTTCACTCCCTCCATTCCCGGCCTCCGCCGTGGAAAGCTCAGGCCGCCGCTCCACGGGAACAGGGGCTGCGGGAACGATTTCATTGACAGGCGGCGCTTCTGCAGCCGGGACCGCGGTTTTAATACCGGTAGAAGTACTGTCGCTTTCGGGCCAGCGGGGATTGGCGACTACCCTGCCCCGGTCAAGCGCCTCGGAGCGGCCTGAGCCCTGGGGCGGCTCGCCGACGATCACCTGCACATGATCATTTACGATATAGTCCCGGATAAAATCCTGGCGGTAAAATTTCAACCCGTAGGTACCCGGACTTTCGGCCCGGAAAATAAAACTCTGCCCCTCAGGATCGAGCCGCCGTGAATCGTAGCGTATACCGGATCTGCTTGCCAGTTCCCCCAGGTAAACCCAGCCGGTTCCCCGAAACGGTACCTCAACAAGCTGCCCCGCCGTTGCCCGGACTATCCTGGAATACTCAATGGACGCTTCCGCAGGTACAGGGCTCATCTCTTCCCGGGACAACACCGGGGCTTCGGGAACAGGTTCCATCTCAGGTTCTTCCCGGACAATACGAAGCGGGGGCTCCTCTTCGGCGGGCCGCAGCCGCCGGGGATCCGCCGGGAGCGGCCTTCTTTCCGTCTCTGCCGTGCCTTCGGCGGGAGAAGGGCTGACCTGCACGGGTCTTGCCGGAAGCGCCGGTTCAGACGGCGGCGGAGCGGCAGGCGGAAGGGGAGGAAAAGCAGGTTCAGGCATGGAAACGGAAACGGCGTCCTCAGGCGGAGCTTCCTCCGGGCCGCCGGCTTCAGCCAGATCGATAAGAGGCTCGGGCACGGAGGCGGAAGGTTCAGGGCTTTCAGGTTCCCCGGGAACTTCAACAACGGAAGGCTCTTCTTCCTGCCCTGCGGCTTGCGGAGGGGCAGGTTCTTCAGGCTGTTTTTCCGCAGGGGGAGAGAAAGGTTCACTCTCCGCAAATGCCGCAGGCGGCGGAACTTCAGTTTTCGGCAGGCCTTTGCAGGAAAAAATCAGGAAAGAGCAGAAAACTACGAGTATGGCGAAGCGGCCCCGGAATCCGGAACCTCCTCCGGCCGATCTATTCATGGTATGCGCTCCAAAAGCTGGTCTACCGTCTGCCTGGCCCTTTCCCGCCAGAGCCTTTCACCGTGTTTCAGGGGATCGTACCAGAATTCCCCGGCATCCTCCCTTGTCCAGGCTTCCCGCCGCTCCCTTTCGGGGATCAGGGAAGGCAGAAAATCCGGTTCTTCCGGCAGAAAGAGATCCTGGACCTGAATCAGGGCATCCGGAAAAACGTCCGCCATGGATTCAGCCTGTTTGCCCGTACCTTTCCCGGCGGCAAACCTGAAAACAATCAGCAAAGTTATCAGGAGCAGCAGTACAGCGCCAAGGCCCGGAAACACAAAACGGTATTTGCCGTGGATAATCTCTTTAAATGTTTCCGTGGAGAGATTTTTATCCGGAAAAACCGGCGTCTTCCTGGCAAAATCAAGGACTTTTGAGACCAGGCCCTTCACTTTTTCCGGCAAACCCTGCAAAAACCGCATAGGATAAGTGTAGCAAAAAAGGAAGAATTTGTCCCCTGGTACCTTGAACGGACTAAAGACACTGATATGAGAAATTATGCAGGCGAGTTGAAGCTGTTCCAAGAGTCTGTTCCAAATCCGTGCGCATTAGCGCACAGTCAATTAGTTTTGGAACAGGTTCAGTTCTTAATGTATCCACTGTTACAATCATGTCCGGATACTAGCGGAAAAATGAATTTTTCAGTATTGTGAGCTTGTTCCAGAAACTCAGGTTTTTTCGGAACAAGCTCTTAGGAAATCGGTCTAAGCCCGATTTCTCCATTAAATCTAAGGTTGCCGTTCCAAAATTTGATATTTTGGAACAGCCTCTTGTATAAGCAGAGGATCCTATGAACGAACGGCTTGTTTCCCTTTTACGGCGCTATGATGAAGTCAGGGAAGAGATAGAAAATCCCGATCTGGTTAAAGATCAGAAAAAATACCGGGAGATCATGAAAGAATACTCCCATCTCAGCGAAATTGCCTCGGCCCGGAATGAAATTCAGGTAATTGAGGAGCAGTTGCACGATACCCGGGATCTGATTCAGGACGAGAAAGACGCCGAAATACGGGAATTGGCAAAGGAAGAGCTTAAGGAGCTGGAAGGACGTATCCAGGATTGCGAAGATCGGCTCAAATTCCTCCTTATTCCGCGGGATCCTCTGGATGAAAAAAACATCATCATGGAAATCCGTGCAGGTACCGGCGGGGAAGAGGCGGCCCTTTTTGCCTCGGATCTTTTCCGCATGTATTCCCGTTTTGCCGAAACAAAGGGCTGGAAATTCGAAATCATGAGTTCCAACGAGACGGAATTGGGCGGCCTTAAGGAGATTGTCTTTTCCATCGTCGGCAACCATGTCTACGAAAACCTCCGCTACGAAAGCGGCGTTCACCGGGTACAGCGTGTTCCCGCCACCGAAGCATCGGGCCGCATTCATACGTCCGCGGTAACCGTGGCGGTTCTCCCTGAGGCGGACGAAACCGAAATTGACATCAAGCCGGAAGACCTGAGGATCGATGTGATGCGCGCCGGAGGCCCCGGAGGCCAGTGCGTCAATACAACCGACTCGGCGGTACGGATCACCCATCTTCCTTCGGGAATCGCAGTCCACTGCCAGGATGAGAAAAGTCAGATAAAGAACAGGGCCAAGGCCATGCGCATACTCCGGGCGCGGGTCTATGAAATGGAAGAGGCCAAGGCCGCTTCCGAACGGGCGGAGGTCCGGAAGAACCAGATTGGCAGCGGGGATCGCTCCGAGCGGATACGCACCTACAACTTCCCCCAGAACCGCCTCACCGACCACCGGATCAACCTTACCCTCTACAAGCTGGATCTTATCATGCAGGGAGATGTTGAAGAACTCTTCGATGCCCTGAAGCTCTCCGCCAGGGAAGAGCTGTTAAGCGCCACGGCGAGTTAGGTGTGCATACGTGAAGCCCTTGCCCGGGCGGCGGCGGAACTGAAAAAAAATCCTCATATTGGTACGCCTTTTCTGGATGCCTCACTTCTCCTGTCGGAAGTGTTGCAAAAAGACCGGGTCTGGCTCATTGCCGAAGCTTCCCGGCCGCTGGATGAGAAGGATCTGCACAAATTTCAGTCACTTCTGCGGCGCCGTTGCAGCGGAGAAAGCGCAGCCTATATACTCGGCCGCAAGGAATTCCGTTCCCTCATGTTTACCGTAAGCCCCGCTGTGCTGGTACCCCGTCCGGACACGGAAACCCTGGTTGAGGCGGCTCTGGAAATCCTGAAAGAAAAAAAATCCCCAACCGTGCTGGAACTCTGTACCGGTTCGGGCGCCGTGGCCGCGGCCCTGAAAAACGAGGCGCCGGAAACAGAGATCCATGCTTCCGACATTTCCGCCGCGGCCCTGGAAATTGCCGCCGCCAATGCCGTCCGCCTTCTTCCCGAAAAGAGCGTCCGCTTTTTTCAGGCCGACCTTTTCACGCCGCTCTTAAAAACTGAATCGAACATGAAGCGAAGTTTCATGCCGCTTCCCGCAGCGCCGGAGGAGCAGCCGCTCTTTTCACTTATACTTGCGAATCCCCCCTATGTCCCCTCATCTGAAATTGAAGGCCTTTCCCCGGACGTGCAGGCCGAACCCCGTATCGCCCTTGACGGCGGCCCGGACGGACTTTCCCTGATCCGCAGAATCATACACGAAGCGCCCGGGCATCTTGAAACCGGCGGTTCACTGCTTCTGGAGGCAGACCCCCGCCAGACGGAAAGCATACGAACCCTGCTTGTCACAGAGGGATATACTGATATACAAACCTATAAGGATCTTTCGGGCGGCGAAAGAGTAACCGGAGCCAAGCGAGGCTGTTTCAAAACTAACTTAGTTTTGAAACAAGCTCAGGCTTAAATTTGAATCCGGCAGGAAAAATGAAAACTGATATTTCGGAATTGAACGAACTCATAAAGGACTTTTCGGAACAGGAACAGGAACACATTCGCAAACTCCTTCCCCGTTCCGGCATTGAGTCACCGGCCCTCATCCTCCTCAGACTCGGCCTTGACGCCGAAACGGTCATAGCGGCTTTGCTTCTGGAGGAAAAGGAACCGGAACCCTACGGGGCCGGGGTTGCGCGGCTTGTGGAAGAGGTTCGGAAAATCGGCGATGTCTCCGCCACAAACAAAACCATCCAGGAAGCGGAACATGTCCGCAAGATGCTCTTCGCCATGGCAAGTGACATCAGGGTGATCATCATAAAACTTGCCGAACGGCTTGCAAAACTTCAGGACATAGAAAACTTCCCGGAAGCGGAGCGGAAGGGGTTGGCCCAGGAATGCCTCGATGTCTATGCCCCCCTGGCAGACCGGCTCGGTATATCCTGGCTCAAGGATCAGCTTGAAGATTTTTCCCTCAAGCAGATCAACCGGGACGCGTATAACCAGATAAAAACAATCGTCGCCGAAAAGCGGGATGAACGGAACCAGTTTCTCGAAAAAGTTCAGAATGATATAAAACGGGAAGCGGAAAATGCCCATATCAATACGGAAGTTTCCAGCCGTGCGAAGCATTTCTACTCGATCTACCAGAAAATGAAAAAACGGAACAAGGCCGCCGGAGACCTCTTTGACCTTTTCGGCATCCGCCTGCTCTGCGACAGCGTGGAAAGCTGCTACAATCTTCTGGGGCTCGTCCACCGCCTCTGGAAACCACTGGAAGGCCGTTTCAAAGACTACATCGCCATGCCGAAATCAAACGGCTACCAGAGCCTCCACACCACAGTAATTGTACCATGGAACACTGCAGCCGGTAATATTTTCGGCAGTAATACTGTCGGCAGCGGCTCCGATCAGGGAGAAGGCAGGATTCTGGAGATCCAGATCCGCAGCTTCGGCATGCACCATGTTGCGGAAAACGGTATCGCCAGCCACTGGCTCTACAAGAAGGGCGTCTTCAGCGAAACCGTGCGTCCCGTTGACATTTCCATTGTAAACCGGCTCAAAGACTGGAAACAGGATTCAGGGGATTTCAACGCGGAAAATTTCTGGGAAGAGATCAAACAGGAGATCCTTAAAGATTCGATCTATGTTTTTACCCCGATGGGAAAGGTGATAGAACTGCCATCGGGCTCAAGCCCCATCGATTTTGCCTATGCCATACATACCGCGGTGGGCGAACACTGCTCCGGAGCAAAGTCAAACGGAGCGATCATCCCGCTCGGTTCGGAACTGGAAAACACACAGGTGGTAGAGATACTTACCTCCCCCTCCGCCCATCCCCACCTCAACTGGCTCAGGATGGTCAAAACCTCAAAGGCCCGCAGCAAAATCCGTGCCTGGCTTGAGCAGAACGACGATTCGATCATCATCGACAGGAATGTGGTTGCAAAAAAGAAAAACGCTGCGGCCAAAACCGCCCCCGAACCGGAACCAAAGCCCCCCCCTGAAACCCAGCCCATACAAAGAGTACTGCAGCCTGACAGCGATGCGGGCATCCTCCAGGTGAGGCTTGATTCCGATCCCAACCCCCGTCAGAAAAATATGATGATCCGTTTTGCCCAGTGCTGCCGCCCGGTCATCGGGGACGCCATCATCGGCTATATATCACGGGGCCGGGGCATCATCATCCACCGGAAGAATTGCAGCAACATTGCCAACATCCCCGACTTCGAAGAACGTAAGATTGAAACCCAGTGGGAAAACACACAGGCCCTGGTCAAACGCTTCAAGATCGAAGCAAAAATGTCGGCCGACCTCTTTTCGGAAATTGAAGGAGCGGTACGCAAACGGCAGGGTCACCTCATCGAAGGCCGCCTCGAAGAAACCGCCCCCAACCGCCTGACCGGTTTTTTTACCGTGCAGCTTGAAGACACCGCCGATCTCAAGGCAGTAATGAAAAACATCCGCGGCATTCCCGCCGTCTACAGCATTCAGAATTTGACGTAGCAAGCGGGAAAAATGAACCTGGGGCTGTAAAAGAAGTCCCCGATTCGGCGGGAGGGTGTCGTCCGGCTTCAGGCCGGTTGCGCCGTGAAGGCCAGAGCTTAACGAGGCCGAATTTTTTCTGAACTGCGAGACCAGGAAGGCACGTGAAGTCTCAGGTAAAAATCTTACCGAAAACCCGGAAAATCTCACGTTAAAATTCTGACCATGAGCTTTACCTGTCAGTATCGTTGCGCCGTTTGGAGCAATCGGTCATCCGCCTGCTCCAGAGCGTCCTGGAAGCGGACGATGTTCAGCCGCTTCCCGTTGTCCCCGCCGGAGATCCGCCCGGACGGCGAGACAGAAACATTCTTCCGTTCCGCCGGTAGAGTTGTCTTACAGTACGTCATTCCCCCGTCACGGCCCCGGCGGACAGGAAGACGGAAACCGGGGCGCTCACCGCCTTACAGGCTGCGAAGCCGGCGTATACAGTCTATGCCTACGGCGATAATGATAACCAGGCCGATAATGACCATCTGATAATAGGACGACACCCCAAGCAGATTCATTCCGTTGCGTATACGCTGCATTACCAGCACCCCGATAAGGGTACCCCAGATATTGCCCCATCCGCCGGACATGGAGATGCCCCCTATGGCCGCCGCGATAGCATCGGTTTCGGAACCACTGGCCACGAGGGCCGTGGCGCCGTTCATCCTCCCGGCGATGATAATGCCCGCTTTCTATGGGCAGGGTATCCACGTAGGCGCCGTCCCGCATGACGGTAACTTCGTCGCCGATGCGTCCTATCTCATCGAGCCGATGGCTGATAAATACAATTGCCACTCCCCGGGCTTTAAAAATGTTCACGGTTTCGAACAGCCTGTCGATTTCCTGTTCGGTCAACACCGCCGTAGGTTCATCCGGAATAAGAATCTTGCAGTCCGTGGAGATAGCCCTGGTAATCTCTACCATGATGTCCGTGCGGCCGGCCTGCTTAAGGGCCTGATAAGCCGCCAGGGCGCCGCCGTCCCACGCGGCGAACACGGCGTTAAAGTCCACATTGCCGTTCATCAGGTCTTCGATGCCCCTGAGGGCG
>JAITLC010000153.1 GCA_031278095.1 Treponema sp. | reverse complement strand
CAATAGGGTACTATTTGATTTCTTCCGGGCAGGGGCCGCCCTTTTTGTGCCGCTTTGCTTATAAGCTTTAGCCTGTGGGGAAACTGCGGCGCAAAAAGGGCGGCTGGAACAGTAAGCGGGAAAAGGCGGTAACTTGGCGATGGTGTGCGGCGGGGACGGTGAATGTTTTCCTTCCCCCTATGGGCGCAGCCCATACCGCCGTAGGCGGTGCTTGTGTGATTGTGGGGTAATGGCTTTATCGTTAGCGTTATGTGTAACCCTATTTGCAAAATCGGGAAACGGCCATTTGAGGTAAAATGGGGTAAAAATCCTAAAAAAGTTTGCAAAAAAGTTATCAATTTCTATTGAAACACAGAGAGTAATAGAGAGCAAGTAAGAATTGGTCAGGCGAATGTATGCTCATTCGTAATAAAATTCCACACAAAAAGAAATTGCTATGAAAGAACCAAAAATTGGAACAAGCTCAATACATCATAATTTCCGCCTGGAATACGCTTATCCGTACATTTGCCATCGTTTCTTTCTCACTCGGGTGAATATTCCACCCAGCGCACATGACCGGCCTTTACCGCTTCCCGGAGCCGCTTTTCCTGATCGTTCAGATTTTTTGCAGTTCCGGTCTTTACTTCCAGAAATATCACCTCAGTAATCTCCTTCTCATTCATCCCCTTAAAAACCAGAAAATCCACCGGCTTTCCGATAAACCTGCAGTCCCCGGGCTCAAAGGGGAAACCCGGCAAAAGAGGCGCCAGCTGCTCAGACACGAGGCCTCCTAAAACCGCCCTGGACTGTTTAAGCCGTTTTTTGATGATGCTCTCAAGTTTTCCTCCCTCCCACTCGGCACTCTCCTGCAGCCGTCCGTACCGGAGACCGATATTGAGCCCAACAAGAAGAAACAGGATGCAACAGAGCAGAAAGGCGGCAAGGAGGAATATTAACCGGAGATCCGTAATTTCCATGCTTTGAGTATTTCACAAGAAGGCTATTTTTTGCTAGTATTTCCATATGAATATACGGGAAAAAATCAATGCAATAGCCAAAGAACGGATACTGATCCTTGACGGGGCAATGGGTTCTCTCATTCAGGCGGAACATTTAAACGAGGATGATTTCCGCGGCATGAATGGTTCCGGAAATAGACGTTTTTCCGGGCACCCTGTTGCCCTCAAGGGCTGCAATGACATCCTCTGCCTCTCCAAACCGGAACTTATCAGCAGAATTCATACGGACTATCTGCGGGCGGGTGCGGACATCATCGAAACCTGCAGCTTTAATTCCGCCGCCGTATCTCTGGCAGACTATGGCCTTGCGGACATGGCCTGGGAAATAAGCCGGGCCGCAGCTGCACTGGCAAGAAAAGCGGCGGATGCATTTTCCACACCACAGAAACCCCGTTTTGTTGCAGGCAGCATGGGTCCCACGGCCAAAAGCGCCAGTATTTCCAACGATATGGGGGATCTGTCCAAACGGAATATCTATTGGGATGAACTTGCCGAAGCCTACTATGAGAATGCCCGCGGCCTTCTGGACGGCGGTGCCGATATTCTTCTTCTGGAAACCATCTTTGACACTCTCAATGCCAAAGCCGCCCTCTTTGCCATCAGCCGTCTCTTCGAAGAGCGAAATGAAGATATTCCGGTAATGATTTCCGCTACCATTTATGATGAAAATTGCCGCATTCTTTCGGGACAAAAGATAGACGCTTTTGCCGCATCGGTGCTGCATGTTCGGCCCCTCTCCGTGGGCCTCAACTGCTCCTTTGGCGCAGAAAAACTAAAAGAGCCATTGAAGATCCTGTCGGCCCTTGTGCCCTGCCTCTCAAGCTCCTACCCGAATGCGGGCCTGCCCAACCAGGAAGGAAACTACGACGAAAGTCCGGAATCCATGGCTTCAAAGGTTGAAGATTATTTCAAAGAAGGCTTGGTGAATATCGTCGGGGGCTGTTGCGGTACTACTCCTGCGCATATTGCCCGTATCGCAGAAAAGGCGGCGCAGTACAAGCCCCGGCTCATATCATCTGTCCCACGAGAGACATTGCTTTCCGGCCTGAAATTGCTAAAACCGGGAAGGGCACAGGGCCCTGTCATTATCGGCGGACAGACTAGCGATGCCGGGCATAATGAATTTTCCAGTTTCATCAGGGAAGGCAGCTACGATGATGCGATAGAAACGGCGCAAGACATGATTGAAAACGGCGCATCGATCATCAATGTGTGCGTGGATAGTACGGGGTTTGACAATGCGGGAGAGGCAATAAAATCCTTCATCAATCTGGCGCAGTGTTTCCAGGATGTCGCCTCCGTTCCCTTCATGATCAGCGGTACGGATTTTGATGTTATCGAAAAAGCCCTCAAATGCCTTCAGGGTAAACCTGCAGTTGCCTCCATCAATCTTAAGGATGGTGAAGCAGAGTTCCTACGCAAGGCTCGTCTTGCAAGACGCTATGGGGCGGCAGTAGTAGTAACACTGATTGATGAACTGGGAGAGGCGGTTTCACTTGAACGCAAGATCGCCGTTGCGGAACGGAGTTACAAACTTCTTGTTTTTTTAGCTTTCCCCCCGGAAGACATCATTATTGACCCTCTGGTATTCCCTCTTTCTTCGGCAAGAGGAGAAGAGGCTTCCTCTGCATTGAATTTTATCCGCACCTCTGAATGGATACGGAAAAATTGTCCGGAAGTGCAAATTCTGGGGAATGTTTCAGGGCTCTCGTCCGGCTTCCCCGGTAATGATGCTGTCAGAAACGCCATACATAGTGTGTTTCTCAAACATGCGGGAGAGGCAGGACTCAGCATGGCAATCGTCAATCCCAAAAGTCTCTGTCCCTACGATAAAATCGAAACGGACTTGAGGGAAAGCGTCGAAGACCTGATTCTCTGCAGAAAACCTGATGCCCTGAAACGCCTTCGTGAGTTAAGCTGACGTGAGTACATGATGCTCGAGCCAATGCTACTCCAGGGAACCGCTGATTAAATGACGCCAATCAGCATTTTCCTGGCAGTTTGTTACGCTTCGCACATAAAACCCTGAAAAATCACCGATTGGGCGATTTTTTACTCTGCAAACTGCGTAAGGAGCCCGGTAATCGGGATTTTTGTGATGCAAAATACCACAAGTGCAACAGTCTCCTAGTTTTCTTCCGAAATTCCGTCATCCGTCTGTTTGGCTTTCTTTCGTATCTCCTGCTTAAAGATTACATCCGCATCGATCTTGGTATCCACACCGAAGAGGGGCATGTTTCCTTCACCGTTGAGGCTGCGGAAGAGGGGCCCCGGACGGCTCTCATAGGCCCAGCTGGTCTCATTATTCACCAGATGATCCAGAACGGTACTCACTGACAGGGTAAAGAAAATCAGGGCGGCATTGTTCCGTTTCCTGAGAGCCAGCAGAGCATCCAGACGGCGGGAAAGAGGATTGGGAACTTCAAAGTTGTACGGCTCCCAGGGATTATCAATGCCATCGCAGGGAGCCATGGCTTCGGCTCCTCCCTGCCTGTTCCCCTGTTCTATCCCTGCAGCTACCGCAGTCAAATATTTTCTCAAAATACGTATCTCCGGATATAGGGGATTAATCGCATTTTTCTGGAAAGGGCTGGTCATGATTGATTCAAATTTATAATGAGGCAGAAAGTAGATCCGCTTAGCCCAGTGTAGTTCATTGATAAGCCGTTTGACATAGTTGGAATTGCGGGAATCGGCGGTGTTTTCCAAAATATTGCAGTATTCCGTTAAACGCGGCAGATACACTTTTACAAAACTCTGGTCAATATAATTGCGCCAGTTGTTGATAATCGGATTAAGGTATTCTTCGACCTTAACCGGCTGCCCATCCACTCCCGCTATCACTCCAAAGGTAACATAACGGAGCGCAAAGAAGAGTTCTTCAAGCACCCTAAGGAGAATCACTACCTGCTGGAGAGGATCTGTAGGGGCAATCAGCTCATAGCCTTTTTTCAGGCTGAGCATATCGGTAAAGTAGGGATAGAGATCCGGAAACGAAGAAAGCCGATCCCAGCCTGCCCTGGGAAAGAGGGCTTCCAGTGTGGCGATGCCCCGGTTCAGAGCCTTTTTTTCCGCCTCCAAGGCCTTCTTTTTTGCTTTTCTTTCGATTACCTTAGGATCATCCGGATCTTCATCCTCTTCACTTTCACCTTCTTCCAAATTTTGAGCGGTCTCATTCCCTTCTGCTTCGGACACTTCTTCCATCTCTTCGGCTTTTTCATCACCATCTATCTCTCCGGAGGAAGTCATACTGGCAGGATCAATCCGGTCTGTTTCCTGGGCGCCGATGAAGGCCAAAAAACGGTTTTTCCGTTCCACAAAAAAACGTTCATAAGAGATATAGCGGTTGGAGAGAAGTTTCAGAAGCATTGGGTAGAGAAGGTAATGAATCTCCCGGCGTATATTACCAAAGGAAACCAGAGAATTGCGGATAAGATCCTGATACTTTTCCTTGGCATCCATGGGGTTTTCAATGTAGAGCAGCTTGTAAAGAAGTTTGTAAGCCCCCTTTAGGTGGGCTTCAATATCAAGGAGTTCCAAAACAAAAAGCGGTCTGTAGATTGCCCTGAGGATATCTGCAAACTCAATCATTTTTGCATTTCGAGGGTGGGACTGTATCTTGGAAAAATCGGAAGCAATCTTTTCAATGTTCCAGTAACGAATCGTATCTAGAACGGCATATACAAAGGGACTGGTACGCCTTAATTTTTCATTCCGCTTCATGTTATTCCGGGGAAAAAGGGTGCGGGTACAGGTAACCAGTTGTTCAATACGCTTGTAGTATTCAGGAAAACGCTTGTTTGTAAAAAGCGGGCTTACATAATCAGGAACTTCTCCAAAAACAGCCAGCATGGAACTCAATACCTGACCTGCAGACTTTATATCAAATTCGGGCTGCCCTGCAAAACGATCCATCCTGAGTCGGTCAAAATAATTTGACCTTACCGGAACAGCCGGATCGTCATCGGAATTCGATTCGCGCTTGCGGGACTGTTTTGCCTGCGCCCTGGTTTCATCTGCTGGCAATTCCGTCGTTCTTCTCGGCCGGTTCCGGTCATCCCCACGGGATTTGCCGCCTTTGTTTCCAACGACCACTTCCACTGTTTCATGCCTGACCCGGCGCGGCCTGGGTTTGACCTGTTCTTCAGTCCGTTCATAGCCTACTTCACCGCCCAGGATCCGGGCCATGCGCTTGGCTTCCGACTCATCTACTCCCAATTTTCCCCGCACCCGGGCCAGTTCTCCGGGTGCATAGATTGCTTTTTTATTCTTTGCCATTTCTATATACGCAGATAGAGCTGCTCCCCTGTACTCCAGAGGTTTTTAACCTGAATCTCTTCCCCTCCGGAACTTACCAATACCCCATTATAATACCCCAACGGAGTTATGTATTCAGAGTTGATAAACAGCAGATTCCGGCTGTTGCGCACCGCTTCTTTTGGGCTAAACACCAGATCCACCATTCCCTCCATGTCCTGTATAATCCAGTCGGAACCAATGCCTTCAGGCATGGTGATCTTTACCGGTGGAAGCAGGCTAAGTCCGCCATTAAGCCACAGAACATTCTCGTTATTTTTGTAGGCTTCTCTGGTCTGGTTTTCCGCCAGACTGAAGCCGAAACGACGGCCTTTCTCGTCCAGGCCGAAACCGTTACACCAGTTTGCCCGCATCCGATAGGGGAAAAAACCCTTAAAATCGGCAAAAATCCCGTTGGTTTTTCCGGGATCCAAAAAATAGTGCCTTCCGCCAAAAACCAGATCCCCCCGTACTGCTGCCAGTGTCTTAAAGGCATACATACATCTCCGCCCGGAAAAAGGCAAACATACAGATATGGCGCTGGTCTTCTGGGCGCTTACATCAAACTCCGCATGAGCAGTAAAAGAAGGTCTTTTACTGCTTTCCTCAATATCCAGATCCAGCTTAATTGTATCCGCATCAAGCCAGTCATGAATACGGAAGAAAAAACCCCAGGAACGGGAATCTACCGCTGCATTGGCAAGCCCCTTCGGCAACTGCCAACCCGAAAAGGGGATGGCCTTTATAAACTGAAACTTCTCCCCCGAAGTTTTGTCATACAGAAGAACCTGAGCCATCCGGTAGACTTTTAGATTGGAAAAGAGCGCCTCCATTAAAAAACGCTCGTCCTGGATAATAAAGGTTCCCCACTCTTTTATCCTGAGATCCCGTACCCAGCGTGGAGATGGAAACCGATAAGGCTTCTGAATATCCAGAAGATCCACTCCCTGAAAAGCGCCTGTCCAGGTTCCAAAAAGAGGGGCGCCTTTATCAATCGGACTCGACCGGCTTTCCTGAAATTCCCGTGTGTACATCCGGTTCAGTATACCGAATATACCACCTATTGATCAAATTATATCCTCATGTCCTGAAAAAATGCAAAAATTCGGATCCGCTTTCCGCTACGTATCCTTCCAGTGCCACACAGGGGAAGAAAGTTCAGAAACATCATCCCCGCGGGCGCTAAACGGATTCCTTCTCCCAAAATCCGGCAGCCATCCGCTGTCCCTTACCAGTTCCTGACAGTAGCCCTCTTCAATACCTAATTCACCGAGCCAGTCCAATACCTGCTCATACTCCTCCCGGTTCACATAACGCATATGCGGCGTGCACATGTCTGTAACATTGACCGGTGTAAACTGGGTCATAATCGAAACTATCACCTTGTTTTTGGCGTTTTCTGCATAAAATTTCGTTTCATATTCGTGAGCAAACCATTGCAATACCTCCCTGGTGGATTCCAGATGACCGGGCAATATAAGGTGACGGACAATAATAAGCGAATGGGGAAGGGAAAGCATCTTCAGTATTGCAGCCTTTGCCCTTTCCGGGTAATCCCGGGCATTGAAATACCGGGAAGCCAGCACAGGATCGAGGGTTTTAAGGTCGGGAAGCCAGGCATCTACCCTTGTATTGAGTATTTCCAGAGCTTCTTCGGTTTCATAGGCGGAACTGTTCCAGAGTACCGGTATCTTCAAGCCCTGCTCTCTGGCGCAGTCAATACCTTCGGCAATTGCAGGAATTGCATGGCTCCCGGTAACAATATTGATATTTTCCGCTCCCTTTTCCTCAAGAGCAATGCAGATGGCGGCAAATTCTTCGGATGAAACCTCCCGTCCCATGGTCTTTGCGCCCGCACACCGCGAAATCTGCCAGTTTTGACAAAATGTACAGCCCAGATTACAACCGCTTACAAAGATAGTTCCGGAACCCCCCTGCCCGGTAACGGGAGGTTCCTCTCCCCGGTGTATGGAGGCACAGGCCAGCCGCAGGGTCGCGGTCTCCCTACAGTAGCCCTGTTCCCCTTTCAAACGGTTCACACCGCATTGGCGGGGGCAGAGATTACAATGCTCGTAAAGGGATGTCACGGCAGCTCTTCAGGCCCGGCTGCATGGTTTTGTACCGCTATCGCCTTTTCAAGCCGTTGCAACATTACCTTGAGCCCTTCATCATGGATCTTTTCCCAAGAAATTTTGTCGTCGATCTTCTCTTCTTCCGTTTCTTCAGACGGCTCCGGGGGCGGCACAACAGGCGTCTCAACCCCGGAAACTCCGGTTTCTCCCCATTCTTTGGCAAGAAAAAAAGCGATACCGGTAACCCCTTTTTCGGGAAAACGCCGCTGAAAATCGTAGAGTAGTTTCCGTTCTTTGGTCTGTAAAAGCTGGATCCAACCGGGGTGCTCTGTTTCAATAAGCACCACGCCTTTTTCAAATTCCTTTATCCGGGAATGAAAGCCCGCCGCGGCAATATGGTTTTTTTCGGTAATATCTTCCCAGGATTTGAAAAAATCAGAGTATCCCTGCGCTGTTTCGGCCAGTTCAGGACCAAGCATGGCCTTGATTATGTCTCCGACCTTTCTCATTATGATCCATCATACCGGCTCCAGAGAGCCCTGTACAAGGCGGTATATCAGGGTGTCATCTTTTTTGTAAGCCTGATAGGGCTCTTCGAGCAGGAAAGTATAGAAGGCTTGGGAATAGGAAGGCAGGACAGCCAAAAAACGCCTGCGTTTTTCCCCGTCCATCTCCAGCAGCACATCATCCAGAAGCAGAATCGGGTCTTTCCCCACTGCCTCCCGGTAAATTTTGGCCTGGGCGGAACGGAGAAGCAAGGCCAAAAGCCGGCGCTGCCCGGTGGAAGCGGTTCTGGTAAATTCGTTCCCTTCCCGGTAAAAATTGTAGCGGTCACGGTGGGGGCCTGAAAGACTCAAGCCTGCCGCAAATTCCATCTGCCGTTTTTCCAGAAGGGTTTTTTCCGCATCTTCCTTCCGTTTCCAGGAACTCTGGTACCGTACTTCCAGCCCTTCAATGCCGGATACTTCCCCATAAAGGCGGGTAAAAAGCCGGGAGAACTGTTCCGCCGTCTCTTCACGTTTCTCCATCAGGGAGAGACCGTAACTTACAAGTTGGGAATCAAGCACATCCAGTACTGGAGCAGCCTGGGTATACAGGCCTCTCAGACGGCAATTCCGAAGCAGGGCGTTCTTTTCTTTGAGAACCCGGCGATAACGGCGAAACATATCAAGATACACAGGATCCATCAGACTTAAAGTCTGATCGAAAAACCAGCGCCGCCTCTCGGGACTTCCGGTCACAAATTCCATATCTTCATGGCAGAAAACAATACAGGGAGCTATACCGAGCAGTTCTTTCCGGTCTGCCGCGGTCTTCCCATTGATACGAATGCTCTTTTTTCCTCCCTCATACTTTACCAATACCTGATCTATCAAGGGGTCGTTATAGCTAAGGGAAACAGAGAAATCATGAGACTTCGTTTCATGTTCGGTTGATTTTTTAATATCAGACTTTTCATTAAAATGGGCCAGTTCCCTGTCGGCAGCGCCCCGGAACGAAGAAGCATAAGCAGAATAATACACAGCCTCAATAAAATTGCTTTTTCCCTGTCCGTTCTCACCAATCAGAAAAATATCTTTAGCACCGGTATCTGTAATACCATCGGTTAAATTTCTAAAGAAGACGGTTTGAACGGAACGGATTATCAATTTGTCAATTTTGCATCGGCATAACAATATGAAAAAAATCTTTTTCCGGTACCGGCACAATGGTTATGGCCTTTGTCGTATCGGTAAACCGAATACAGATTTCTTCATCATCCATTACCTTGAATGGTTCTTCGATATAGCGGTAATTGAGGGCTATGGATAACTCTTCACCCTCATACTTGCAGGGAATCTCTTCCCGCGCAACGCCAATATCGTTTTCTTCAGAATAGACAGATACTGAACCGGAGGCCAGACCCAGGTATATCCGCCGGGATTTCTGCTCCACAAGAAGGGATACACGCTTCAAAGCATCCAGCATTTCAAGTCGATTAACAACGAACATACTATTCTGAGATTCGGGAATTACTCGTTTGTAATTGGGGAAGGGACCTTCAATGAGTACCGACGAGAGATTATAGCTTCCAAAACGAATAAAAAGCGTCTTATCGGTAACCGAAATTGATATCGGTCCCTCATCTCCTGCCCTTTTTATCAGAATGGTAAGTATCTTTGGCGGTATAATGACTCCGGAAAAATCCTTTATACCATTTCCTATTGGTTTACCGATATAGGCAAGGCGCCGTCCGTCGGTAGCCACCATAACAATATTCCCATCAGTCTTTTCCAGATGAACTCCATTCATAAAATACCGGGTTTCATCATCAGAAACCGCAAAAACGGTCTGCATGATCATATCCTTAAAGTCTTTTACAGGTATTTCAAAATACTTTTCGGAGGAAACAGGAAATTCAGGAAATTTTTCAGATGAAATACTTTTCAACTGAAATTTTATCTTTTTTTTACTTGGTTTGATAGTCGATTTTGTATCAATCTGTTCAAATTCCAGTTCCCCTTCGGGAATAGAATTGAGAATCCCCAGGAATTTATCCCCAAGTACCGTGGTAGCCCCTGTTTCACTGACAGCTACAGGCATCCGGGTTTCAAAACTAACCTTTGTATCCGTAGCTTTTATCACAAGGGCATCTTCTTCTGCCTCCAGATAGATATTGGACAGGATTGACATAGCATTCTTTGTGGAAACGATTTCCTGGGCCATGTTTATTTCTTTCAACAATATGTCTTTATCACAGCTAAACTTCATTTATTCACTCTCCTTTGAGGACGTTCCGGAATTGATTATCCTGGATTGTTCTCTTTTGTTATTATTATATAATATATATATAAATTTAGTAGTAGTATTAGTAAGCAGAAGTATATGTGGAAAACACATCTAATTCCTTGTATTATAAAGAATTAGCTTTTTAACAACCCGGCCTGTTATTGTTCCTCTTTTCCACAATGTTCGCTCTGTTTCCGTTTATCCACCTCTTTTCAATATCTTTTTCACAGTTAATGCCTGGCGCTTTCCTCCCGAATCAGTCGTTTAAGGTTATCTATGGTCGGTTGCATGGTAGGATCAGACTGAAGGGTATCTCGTATCACGTTGCAGGAATGCATAACCGTAGTATGATCCCTCCCTCCAAAGTCCTGGCCTATCTCCGTAGTAGAGTATTCTGCAATTTCATAGGAAATATACATGGCAATATGCCGCGCCAGAGCGATATTTTTGTTCTTCTTCCTTCCTTTGAGATCATTGGGAGTAAGGGAAAAATAAGAAGCCACGACCCGGCGGATAAGATCAATTGATAGATTTTCCATTTTTGGGGAAGCGAACATATCCCGCAGCAGATTTTGGGCGATTTCCAGGGTTATGGGTGTCTTTTTCAATTCCGCATAGGGAATCAGAGTGTTGATTGCCCCTTCAAGATCCCGGATATTGGTAGAAATATTCTTGCTAATAAGGTCAATTACAGTATCCGGAATGTTTATACCCCGTTCTTCGGCCTTTTTTTTGAGAATAGCGCAACGGGTTTCATACTTTGGAGGCTGCAGATCCACCTTGAGACAGAGTTCAAACCTCGACTTGAGCCGTTCGGGGAGTTTTTTCAGCTCCGAAACAGGCCGGTCACAGGTAAAGACAATCTGTTTTTTTGCCTCCAGAAGGGAATTGAAGGTATGGAAAAGCTCCTCCTGAACCTGTTCCTTATCCTGGAAAAATTGAATATCATCCATGAGAAGAACATCGGTCATACGGAATTTGTTTTTGAAGGTTGCTGAGGTATTTTTATCCCCAATCGCCTGGATAAACTCGTTGAGAAAATTTTCAGAAGTGATGCAGATTATCTTGTGATCCGAATTCTGATATATAAAGCTCCCGATGGCGTGCATCAAGTGGGTTTTGCCCAGACCGACGCCCCCGTAGATCAGGAATGGGTTGTAAGAAGTTCCCGGATTAAGCCCGATAGCCTTGGCTACACTTACCGCATAGTCATTATTTTCTCCAACAATATAACGTTCAAAGGTATAGTCCTCCCGAAGCTGGGAATGTTTGGATTTTTTTTCAGTTTTCTTCTCTACCGGGACCCTTGTTTTGGCTTTTGATCTTTCCAAATCACTTTCAGCCTCTTCTTTTTTGACGGTCTCCTGTTTTTTGGAAGGGATAACTTCAAAAGCCAGATGAATTTCCCGGCCTGTCAGTTCCAGAAGTTTGACTTCAAGCAGGGTATGATACCGGCGCTGAATCAGCCGATCCAGATAAAAGTTTGAAGGGACTGCAACGGTAATGGTATCTCCGGCAAAGGAGAGAAATTCAAGATCAAACCAGACGGGGAAAGCCTGTTCACCCATCTCCTGCCGGGCCAGTTTAAGCGCTTCCTGCCAGAATATTTCATACTCAGATATAGCCATTTCCAAACCTTTACCGGAGGAGGATTATGCAGTGGGACTTCCAGTAACACCGGGCCTGCTCAGCGGGATGTTATGGCTTCCTCTACCGGTTATTAACATATTATTCACAAGCCTTGCCGTTCCTGTAAACAAGAAAAGACAGAACACCGGACATTTCGGACTTCCATCCCCTTAACACCTGATTGGTAAACCACATCTAATTCCTTGTAATACAAAGAATTAGGCTGAAAAAAATGAGGACTTACGAATGAAGCCTTCCAAGGCCTTCTCTACTCATCTTTTTTAAGGATATTTATCCACAGCTTGCACACAAATACCTGTGAACCATGCAGCACAGCTTCCAGCCGCCGCATTTCCCTATATTTGAGTCTGTTCCAAAATTATGATCCTGCCGGATCACCGGAGTTTGGAGCAGCCCCATTTGTATTAGTTTATGTTGTCTTTACTTTTTTATGCAAGATAGGTAAGATGGAAAGGTGAATTCCGGTTATTCAGCACAAAATATTCAGGTTCTTAAAGGTCTTGAGGCAGTTCGTAAACGTCCCGGCATGTATATCGGGACGACTGGCATTGATGGTCTGCATCATTTGGTATTCGAAGTCGTAGATAACTCCATTGATGAGGCTATGCAGGGCTTCTGTGACGATATTCTGGTGGTCTTGGAGGGGAACGATGTAGTCCGGGTGGAGGATGACGGCCGGGGTATCCCCGTCGATATTCATCCTACCGAACATGTAAGCGCCCTGGAACTGGTCATGACCCGGCTTCATGCGGGGGGCAAGTTCGACAAAAAGAGCTACAAGGTTTCGGGAGGTCTCCACGGTGTGGGAGTCTCGGTGGTCAATGCCCTCTCCGAATGGTGCGAGGCATTTGTCCACGTCGATGGCAAAATCTATACCCAGCGCTATAAAATCGGTATTCCGGAAAGCCCTGCCAGCGAAATTGGAACAACGGAAAGACGGGGCACCGTAGTTCGTTTCAGAGCCGATTCTTCAATTTTTGAGAGTACCACCTACAATTTCGATGCCCTCTCCAACCGCCTGCGGGAATTGGCTTTCCTCAACAAGGGCCTTAAAATCACTATTCGGGACGAGCGGCTTTCCACTCCCAAGGCCCACGAATTCAAGTTTGCCGGCGGTGTAAAGAGCTTTGTAGAGTATCTCAATGAGAGCAAGACCGTGCTCTACAAAGAGCCCATCTTCATCGTGGGAACCAGAGACGATGTAGAGGTGGAATGCGCCATCCAGTACAACGATGGTTTCAACGAAATCATGTACTCCTTCGTCAACGACATCAATACCAGAGACGGAGGAACCCACCTCGTCGGCTTCAAATCCGCCCTTACTCGTACTCTGAATGAGTACCTTAAAAAAGGCAAACAGGTCAAAAAACTGGACGAAAACCTTTCGGGTGACGATGTGCGGGAAGGCCTTACCGCAGTCCTTTCGGTAAAAGTACCCAACCCCCAATTTGAAGGCCAAACCAAGGGCAAGCTGGGAAACAGCGAAGTCAAAGGTATTGTTGAATCCCTGACCAACGAACAGCTTGAACTCTACTTTGATCGGCATCCCGATGTAATTGCCGCCATCCTGGAAAAGAGCGTACTTGCGGCCAGGGCCCGTATCGCAGCCCGCCAGGCCAGGGACGCTACCCGCCGCAAAAACGCCATGGATTCCGCGGGCCTCCCTGGTAAACTTGCAGACTGTTCCGAAAGAGATCCCAGTCTCTGCGAGCTTTTTATCGTAGAAGGCGACTCGGCCGGAGGCTCCGCCAAAATGGGCCGGAACCGCCAGTACCAGGCAATATTGAGCCTCTTCGGTAAGATGCTCAACGTGGAAAAAACCCGTATAGAAAAAGTGGTAACTAACGAGAAACTCCAGCCCATCATCGCCAGCATAGGAGCAGGCTGCGGAGGCGAGTTCGATGTAGATAAAATCCGCTATCACAAGATCATCATCATGGCCGATGCTGATGTGGACGGCTCTCATATTCGTACCCTGCTCCTTACCTTTTTTTACCGCTATATGACAGAACTTATTGAACGGGGCCACGTTTACCTCGCCATGCCTCCTCTCTACAGGGTAAGTTATGAGAAAAAGACCTTCTATGCCTACGATGATTCGGAAAAAGACCGCATCCTCTCCGAATCCGGCCGTGACCCCGAAAAAGTAGGGGTCCAGCGTTACAAGGGCCTGGGCGAAATGAACCCCGACCAACTCTGGGTAACCACCATGGATCCCAGTCAGCGTAACATCATCCAGGTTCACCTGGATGATGCCGTGGAAGCGGAACGCATTTTTTCTACCCTCATGGGCGAACTCGTCGCCCCCCGCCGTGAGTTTATCGAGGAGAACGCTCTCAGCGTAGCGAATCTGGACGTTTGATAAAACTTTTCGGCAACTGTCCGGCCGGAATTAACCCATTGCATATAAAGCTGTTCCAACACTTCAGTTTTTGGAACAAACCCATATTACTTTTGAGTTTTCCGTGGTAAGAGATGTAATTGACGATTTACTGCTCAAGCCCGGAACCCCAACAGGATCACGATAGACAGACTTCGGTTATTATCCAACGCTAATCTGTTTTTCTTTGGGTATCCATTTTTTTATAATTGCATGCATCGTGGACATCTCAATAGGTTTTGAAAGATAGTCATCAAAACCGTTGTCCAGGAACATTTCTTTCATCCCTATAATGGCATCGGCGGTGAGGGCAATGACAGGAATTCTTGAAAGAGATCCTTGCGGTTTATTCATCTCTTCGGGCTGCGAATGCAAAGAGCCTTCGGCAGCCTGTGCTTCCAGGGCACGGATTTTGGCTGTAGTTTCCATGCCGTTCATTTCGGGCATCAGGTGATCCATTAAAATCAGATCATAGTGATTCTTTTCCATCAGAGATATTGCTTCGGCGCCGCCTGTACAGCAGTCTATCTGCATTTTATAGGGCGCCAGAAGGCCTTCCGCCACAAGGAGGTTGATTGAAACATCATCTACAATCAGTATCCGTGCGTCCGGTGCGGTAAACGAAACTTTAGAATCAGTCTGTTCGGGTAAATTGTTTTCATAGGCGGTACCCTCCGCCGGGGCGGAATGCCAGGGCCCCCCTCCGGAAATGTTCCCGCCTATAGGTTTGGCATCAAGAATTTTTTGAGGCAGTACCACGGTAAAGGTAGAGCCCTTGCCGTAAACCGATGCAACAGAAATATTGCCGCCCATGAGCCGGCAGAGATTGTAGGTAATGGCAAGTCCCAGGCCTGTACCTTCAATATTACGGTTATTATCATTATCAAAGCGGACAAAATCTCCAAATATTTTTTCCAGGTCTTCTTCTTTTATTCCGATTCCACTGTCGGAAATTTCAAATTTTATGTTGATGGTTTCTTTGCCGGTGATTTCGCCAGAGACACTAAATTTAATATACCCTTTTTTTGTGTATTTAACCGCGTTGTTCAGGAGGTTCAACAGTATTTGACGTATACGTATTTCGTCACCGAAGAGAAGGTAGGGCAGGGAACTATCAACATCTATTTTAAAGTCAAGGGATTTTTCATGAAGTCGTATCCCGATGATAGTTACCACATCGTTCAGGATCGAAGGGAGGGCATATTTTGCCGGATGTATTTCCATTTTTCCCGATTCGATTTTTGAAAAATCCAGAATATCGTTAATGATGGCAAGAAGGCTGCCTCCCGCCTGTTTGATTTGCCCGATATAGTCCTGCACTTTGGGGCTTATGTTTTCCCGCAGAACGAGTTCGCTGATGCCGATGACAGCGTTCATGGGGGTACGGATTTCGTGACTCATGGCGGAAAGAAACTGGCTTTTGGCTTTATTGGCGTTTTCGCTTTGCCGGGCTTTTTGGCGGTAGAACCACATGCCCGCACCGCTCGCGAACAGGGAGAGTGCCAGGGCAATAGTCAGGACGGTTCTGAGTATTGTCATGTTCCGGCGCTGGATGATGATGGTTTCGTCACTCAAATCTACTCCGGCGGCGCAGTATATCGTTCCGTCCTCGTTAAATACCGGTACGATGCCGGAGATAAGGCCGTCCCAGGATTTGGTGTAGATCCCCAGATCCGAAGTATAAATATTTCCCGCCAGAATATACGGTACCATGGTACTTGTAATCGGATCTTCAGGATCGTCAATAGGGTAGAACATATCCGGATTTGCCATGGTTTCAGGGTCTGTATCATTATCAATAATGTACTGGATCCGCCCGTCACCATAATCCCGCCAGTAGTACACATACAGAACCTGATACTGTTCCGCGAATTTAGCAAGTTTGGCCTTGATGATCTCCCATTCGGGCTTTTCCATATCTTCGATAGTATGGAACCGATCCAGTTCTTCCACATCAAGCAGCGAAGCCGCCGCCATGGCCGATGTCCTGAGATGGTTTTGGGTAGAAATTTCGACCATCTTGATGGTACGGTTCATGTAAACCGTAACAACAATGGCTATCAACAAAACCAGCAGGGTAGATAGAAAAAAGAGGGATGATACCATGTTATGCTTTAAATTGAAGGACTTCATACGACCACCTTTATTTATTAACCTGGCAACGCGTTTAATTCACATGCGGTTCTCCGATCGGTTTTATCTTCGCTAGTTCCCGGGCGGCATTGATAAAATCGCTGTCGTTACCTATCTCTTCGATGTCTGCAGGGAGTCTGTAAGTCCAGTTGAACTGATTATAGGTTCCCGGTATGTTGATCCTTTCGGAAGCGGCATCTTCGGCGTACCATCTGGCACTCAGATGCAGGAGATCCTGAATCTGGAAGACCCGGAAACGGGAAGCAGCGGCAGTGATCTTGCTTAACACCAGTTTGGCTGTGCCGGGGTTGTATACTTTGGGCAAGGAAGGGAAGCCCAGGAAACCGGAGAAGAGCTCCTGATCCGCCTCCCGTTCCCACCATTCTCTGACAGTGGAACTGTCATGTACCGCCGGAGTACAGACAGAGAGTTCAGGGTAATCTTCAAAAGGCACATAGGGTTCTCCGGGGAGATTCCATTTTCGGTACCAGCGGACTACCCGCAGCCCGAGGATCTTGAGCTTGCCCAGGGTTATGGGTACACAGTCAGGGACTTCCCCCAGATCTTCCGCGCAGGGAAGCATGGAAGAAGAGTCTTTCAGCACCATGAGGAGTTTCTTGCCTTCTCTCTCCCAAACTTTTTCCGAATTGCTCTTGTGTTTTTCAAAGAGAACTTCCAGTTTGTTCCGCTCTTCTTCCGAAAGGCTGGCATAGGCTCCGGAGAAACGGTAGAACCACGTGGGGAAGAAATGTCCCTTTTCGTATTCCAGGAGAAGCCTGTTATGCCAGGTCTGGACGAGGAATCTCTGCGCTGCCGGATGGAGGCTTAGAGAAACAATGTCCTTTTCACCCCGGATTGAATCCTTGAAAAGCCAGAGTTCCTCCTCTCCTATCCTATCCAGAACCGTAGGGAAAACCTTACCCACTGCGGCTGCTACATCCTCTTCACTATGATCTCCACCCCAGTTGTTCCTCACGGCGTCCCAGATCTCTCCGGTAGGAATATGGGGATAGGATATCCAGCGGATTCTGGACTTATCAAAACCAAGTTCCTCAAGTTCTTTTTTTGTTATGGGATCATAGGGGACAAAGCGGCCCAGCGCGGAAGAAGTATCAAAGCGGCTGGATGTCCAGATACGGAAGAAGCCTAATACATGGTCTATCCTGTATGCCCGGAAATACCTTTCCGCCACCTTGAGGCGGTTCCTCCACCAGTCGTAATTATTCTTTTTCAGGGCTTCCCAGTTATAGGTGGGGAAACCCCAGTTCTGGCCCTCCGGACTGTACATGTCCGGTGGGGCTCCGGCGGAAAGATCCAGATGGAAGTATTCAGGATGAGCCCAGACATCGCAGGAATCTTCGTTGATAAGAATGGGCAGATCCCCCTCAAGAACGATGCCCATATCCGCTATCGCCGCAGCCGCCTTGCTGAACTGGGCATCCAAGGCTTCCTGTATCCAGACCCAGAAGAGGTGTTCTTCCTTCAGTTTTTCATCCTTCCAGAGCTCTTCAATGATCTCCCGGTTTACTTTTTTGTGGCTGAACCATTCTTGATAGCTTTTTTCTCCGTTGGCATCCTTGAGCCTGCGGTAAACCGCATACTCCTTTACCCAGGAATTCTTTTCGATCCATTCAGCCAACTTGCCACCCGGAGCGGTTTTTTTGAAAATATCATTCTTTGCCACAGCAAAAATATCCCGGAGGATTTTCATCTTTGCCCGGAAAATAGGTTCGAAGAGGAACCGGGTTTCTTTGCCGAATTTTTCTCCCATTTCGGCAAGCCGTTTTTTCAAATCTTTCAATGTAGGTGCTTCTTCTACATCACCGATACGGATGTAGACAGGATGGAGGGCAAAGGCGGAAATGGCAAAGTAGGGAGAACTTTCGGAACCGGTATCGTTTACCGGCAGAAGCTGGATAAGCCCCGCGTCCATTTTTTTGCAGAGACCGGCAAATTCAACCAGATCGGGGAATTCTCCGATACCCAGACTTTCCTTAGTCCGCAGGGCGCCGACGGGAATTACTACTCCAATTAGACGTTTATTGATATCTGCTTGTTGAGCCATGAACTTTCTCCTTTTTTTATAGTAAGTAGATTAGAGAAGCGCTGATTAACTGATGCCAATCGGCGTTTCCCTATGTATTTGCTTATTAGACTTATTCAAGAATCCGGTTGGCTTTCTCACAAGTCCTGCAGTTTCCTGGCGGCGAAACATGCATTTTAAGCAATTTTGTCCGGAAAGCTGAAGTTTTCGAACACTCCTATTATAATACGTATTTTTAATGGTTGAAAGAACTAATTTTTTCATTATAATTCGTTTTGTCAGCCTATGAATAAAGTACTTAAAGAAAAAATTATGGAGGCATTTGCATCCGTATTACCCATCACTACTATTGTCCTCATCGCCAGTGTGGTACTGGTTCCTATGCCCGCCGGTACCATACTCATGTTTCTGGCAGGGGCCGCCCTCCTTATCATCGGGATGGGTTTCTTTACCCTTGGCGCAGATATGGCCATGATGCCCATGGGCGAAGGTATCGGCATTCAGCTTACCCGTTCCAGCAACCTTTTTTTAACTCTTTTAGTCAGTTTTATCATGGGGCTTGTTATCACTATGGCGGAGCCGGATCTTCAGGTACTGGCCAAACAGGTGCCTTCGGTATCCGATATGGCTCTTATCGTTACCGTAGCCTGCGGGGTCGGGATCTTTCTCGTAATGGCAGTCCTTCGTATCCTTTTTAAAATCCGGCTTTCGGTGCTTCTTATCATTTTTTATATTGTGGTTTTTTTTATAAGCTATTTTACCCCCAACAGTTTTATACCCGTGGCTTTTGATTCCGGCGGAGTTACCACCGGCCCAATGACTGTCCCCTTTATCCTGGCAATGGGCGTGGGCGTTGCCTCAATCCGCAGCGATAAGCACTCCCAGGACGACAGTTTCGGCCTTGTGGCCCTCTGCAGCGTGGGGCCGATCATAGCGGTTCTTCTTCTGGGTACCTTTTTTAATCCCGAAGGGGTGGCGATAGAGAGTAATCAGATTCCCCAGGTGAATACTTCCAGGGAGGTGGTGGAACATTTTGCCTTTCAGCTTCCCCACTACACCAGGGAAACTTTTTTTGCCCTGGGAGCAGTCATGCTTTTTTTTCTGGCTTTTCAGCTTGTTTCCCGCCGTTATAAGAGGCACCAGATGGGCCGTATCGGTATCGGTTTTGTGTATACCTTTATCGGGCTGGTGGTCTTTATGACGGGGGTGAATGTAGGTTTTATTCCGGTAGGGCAACTCTTGGGTTCTATGTTGTCTTCTTCGGAGTTTAAGTGGATTCTTGTTCCCCTGGCCGTTCTTATCGGGTATTACATTGTGGCTGCCGAACCTGCCGTCCATGTACTCAATAAGCAGGTTGAAGATATTACTTCGGGAGCCATACCCCAGAAAATGATGAAGCGGGGCCTTTCCATCGGGATGAGCGTTGCCCTGGGGGTAACCATGGTACGAATTCTCACCGGAATTCCCCTCATGTACATCCTCATTCCCGGCTACGCCTTTGCTCTTATCCTTACTTTCTTTGTGCCCCCCATGTTTACCGGTATTGCCTTTGACTCAGGCGGCGTATGTTCGGGGCCCATGACCAGTACCTTCCTGCTTCCTTTAGCCATGGGGGCCTGTGAAGGTTCCGGCGGAGACCTCATGACCGATGCCTTCGGTATCGTAGCAATGGTTGCCATGACGCCGCTTATCATAATTCAGCTTATGGGTATTCTCTATGTATACCGTACCAAAAAGGCCGAGGCAATCAAGTTTGCCCAGCAGGCAGTCGTTATTGGGGAACTCAGTCCCGAAGAAGCAGGAGCTATTACGATATTTTCGGACTTGGAAGGTTCGGCAACTTCAGACGAGGATTTTGCGGCTCAAATTGGAATACCGTTAGCTAATGACATTCCTCAGGACGGCGAGGTAAAAACTAATGGCTAAGAAAAAAATGACTCCGCTGGAAGGTATCTTTTCCCGCATCAGCTCCGCTTTCTCCTTCAAGCCTGTTGTTCCCAAGGTCTCCGAGCCGTCAAAATCCCTTCCGCCGGATCTCCGTTTTGTGATTTTTATTGTGGACTGGGGAAAGGCAAAAGTAGTCTCCGATGTCTGCGTAGAAGAGAAGGTACGTTTTCATTTTATCTGTAAAGGCCGGGGTACCGCCAGTTCCGATATTCTGGATCTTCTTGGTGTTGGCACAGGCGACAAAGCGGTGGTTTTATGTCTTGAACAGGATATTCTGATACCCATTTTGCTCAAGGAAGTCAGGCGGAAACTCGGGTTTCACAGTCCCGGGGCGGGGATCGCTTTTACTGTGCCCCTCTCCGCTATCAATAACCCCATTCTGGGGGTTTTCAAGGTAAGTATTCTGAAAAATGAAAAGATAAAAGCCGAATACGGCGCCGAAAAGAATCTTGAAAGGATTGGAAAAGGCGAACAGGGAGGTAATATGGCCGCAACAAAACCGGAGATCCACAATGATCTCATCATCTCAATCATAAATCAGGGGTACAGCGACGAATTTATGACTGTAGCCAGGGAAGCCGGCGCTTCGGGTGGTACGATATTGAGTGCCAGGGGTCTGGCTCATGAGGGGCCGGTTAAGTTTTTCGGTGTTTCGGTACAGGAGGAACGTGAAATAGTCCTCATGCTTAGCAGCCGGGAGAAAAAGGCCCCTATCATGCAGGCGGTCAGTAACGCATACGGCATTACCAGCAAGGCAGGCGGTATCATCTTTTCCCTTCCGGTAGACCGGGTAATGGGCCTGAGTTTTGAATGAAACCGGTACGACCGTAATGCCTTAATTAGTGTCTGTCCATGAAAAAAATCTACATCTATATGAAGCGCTATACAGGACAATGCCCCCATATAGGGCGAGGCCCGAGTCAAGCGTGAAGCAGTCAAAAAACTTATAACAGGGCTATCCCTTACACAATAGAACCGGGGAGTTATTCTCTACGTTTGTTGCAGTACTCTATAGCGTCGTACCAGCTCACCTGTTTCAGATGAGCGACGGCTTGCTTAACCGGCTGATTCGTTGTAAGCTTGTACAAGATGCGTATTATAGTTAGTTAGAAACTTTAATTTCCAACTAACAACCACTAAAAAATAACAAAGTGCAGAGCATTTTGTAAGACTTGTTCAATAACTAACCAGGTTATCGAACAAGTTCATTAGAGACCGGGTTATACACATAATCCGGTTTTTTATAAGGAGTATACTCATGGAAGAGCACACCTATTTTTTTACATCGGAATCGGTGGGAGAAGGACATCCCGATAAGCTTTGCGATCAGGTTTCTGATGCCATTCTCGATGCGTGCCTTAAGGATGATCCGGAAAGCCGGGTTGCCTGCGAGACATTTGCTTCCACTTCCCTAGTGCTGATAGGCGGGGAAATTACCACAAAAACTTTTGTTGATTTTCAGGATGTGGTGCGCAGGGTGGCGGAAGAGATAGGTTATACCGACCCCAGCTACGGTCTTGATTGTCATTCCATGGCGGTACTCGATATGATACACAGTCAGTCCCCGGATATCAGCCAGGGTGTTTCCGGTACAGGCCTTGATGAGTACAAGGGGCAGCAGGGTGCAGGCGATCAGGGGATGATGTTCGGCTTTGCCTGCAACGAAACGGCGGAATTCATGCCGTTGCCCATCACCCTTTCCCACAAGATTCTCCTAAAGTCTACCGAACTGCGGAAACAGAAAATCATAAAGTGGCTGCGTCCTGATGCCAAAAGCCAGGTAACGGTGGAGTACAAGGGCCATAAGCCCGTAAGGATTGACGCCGTTGTTGTCTCTCATCAGCATGATCCTGATGTCGGCTACAATGAGATTAAGTCCACGGTTATTGATGCGATCATCAGGCCGATTCTGGAACCTACCGGACTCCTGGACAAGAATACCAAGTATTACATCAATCCCACAGGCCGTTTTGTAATAGGAGGCCCCTTTGGCGATACGGGTCTTACAGGCCGTAAGATCATTGTAGATACCTACGGTGGAATGGGTCGTCATGGCGGAGGCGCCTTTAGCGGCAAAGATCCCACCAAGGTAGACCGTTCCGCCGCATACATGGCCCGTTATGTGGCAAAGAATATCGTTGCCGCAGACCTTGCGGAACGCTGTGAAGTGGAACTGGCCTATGCCATCGGGGTGCCTTTCCCGATCTCGGTCATGATTGATACCTTCGGTACCGGTAAAACGGCGGAAAGCCGCATCGAAGAAGCGGTTTCCAAGGTTTTCGATCTTTCCCCCGCAGGAATCATCAAGGTTCTGGATCTCCGTAGGCCTATTTTCCAAAAAACCGCCAGTTACGGACACTTTGGCCGAAACGAATTCCCCTGGGAGAAAACCGACAAAACCGGGGAACTGCAGAAAGCGGTAAACTAAAAACAGCCCTGTTCCGTGAATCTTAGCCTGCTTCATCAGTCCATCCATGCCGCCGCAGAGATTACATTCTCCCGTTCCGGCGGCCCCGGAGGGCAGAATGTCAACAAGGTGAATACTAAGGTAAGCCTGAGGCTTTGCCTCAACGATCTCATGGGACTCAATGATGCGGAGAAGAGACATGTACTGGAACAGCTTGCCTCCAGGCTGGTTTACCGGGAAGATGGGGCGGAACTCCTTATAACTGCAAGCGAAGAACGTTCCCAGCGGGCCAATCTGGAACGTTCCTATGCACGGGCGGAGGTCCTCATTGCCACGGCAGCCAGGCTTCCCAAACAGCGGCGGCCCACCTCTGTCCCCCGGGCTGTCCGGGAAGAGAGGCTCAGAATAAAACGGCTGCAGGGCAGAAAAAAGGCTGAACGCCGCCCGGGCGGAGATGACGGGTAAAACGTCATTCAAAATACCGGAAATTTAACCGCAAAGAGACGCATAAGGCAAAGAAGGAATAAAATCAGGATATACTAAACTATCATAATTTTTTTGGGAGGGGATTGATGGGGAGCATAAGTATACATGACGTGATGCTGGTCATAGATTATCTGGAAGGGATACACGATCCGAGATGAACGGAATAGGGGAATATCCGGCACAAAGTGCTTGGGGGTCAGATGTATCTCAAGCCGGTCCTGAATCCGCCGCACTTCCTCCGCTTCAAATGTCTCATGGGACGAACCAATACTCTGGGTATTCAGGTTATCCATTACCAGGACTATCTTTTCAGCATCCGAAAAGTCTTTATCCACCAGTTTTTTAACCTCAGACACCCAATCTACCCGTGCCCGCTTTTCGGTTGCTTCTACCCGATGCCAGCCGGGTAAGGGTGCGGTACACATGAACAGCTCACCGGTCCCGTTCCTTACATATTCTGTATCAAATCGCTTGCTGTGCCCCGGACTAACCGGCAGGGGAGACCGGGTTTCCCTCATCAACTGCTTTGGACATTCATCTATAAAACACCAGCGGCCTCCGGGCTCTTCCGGCCAAGTATACACCTCCAGTACATCTTCCATAGCCGCTCCGAACTCAGACTGCGCTTCCGGCTGAATACACTATTCCCTTTTTTTGCCAGGGTTTCAGTTTGTTTTTTTAAGATCCGGCGGATGGTTTCATGGGGCACCATTTTCGTATGGAACCCAGGTATCCTGAATTAAGCGCAAAGTCCAATGCTTGTATCCATCGGGTTTCGGTGAACAGACTAACGCGATTAACTGTATCTCGTTTTCCCCCTCAAACGCCCCGAGGCCGGTGTCCCCGCGGTCTTCCTTCCCGGGTTGCTTCAAAGTCCTCTTCCACAAATCGTTACCGGAGATTTTCTATCTCCCACCGGTGCATACCCACTCGTTCCGCTAGTATCTGATCGTGTAATTGATCATCTGCCAACAAGAGGGCTTGTGCCCGTTTACGCTTCCGGGCGCCGTATTTACCCCTGTTAAGAATGCCGGTGAGGATGTTTCGTTCTTTGACAATCAGCGTAACGTTGTATTTTTTTGGCCATAGCTTTCTCCCCTCTTGGTTACTATGGCTCTTATTGTATCACATCTTATTTAACGTATTTAATATTGACCACATACTAGAGAAGTATATGTTCCACCGCTATTTTAATTCCCAATAAAACAAGCACGATCCCGCCTGCCAGTTCGGCCTTTGATTTGAATTTGAGGCCGAATATATGGCCTATTTTTACTCCGCACATGGATATGACAAAGGTTATCATGCCGGTTAACGGCGCCGCCATGATAATAGGCACCTTAAAAAACGCAAAAGCTATCCCTATCGCCAGAGCATCGATGCTTGTAGCGACAGCTAAGGAGAGCATTCTGAAAACCTGAAAGGTATATTCCCGAATTTCCGTACCTCCGTCCTCTTTTTCAAAACTTTCTTTTATCAGTTTTCCCCCAAGAAAACCGAGAAGCGCAAGGGCAATCCAGTGGTCAAGTCCGGCTATTTTATCGGCAAAACCGATTCCCAAAAAGTATCCGATCGTAGGCATGAGAGCCTGAAAGAATCCGAAGTACAGGCCCGGTATCACCATTTCCTTTAGGACCGCCTTTTGTACAGACAAACCGATGGAAATTGATACGGCAAAGGCATCTATGGACAATCCTACTGCAACAAGGATTATTTCCGGTAAAGACATAATGATCTACTATAACACAACAAAATCAATAAATTCTATTGATGCCATGTATTCAATGTTTCACGTGAAACAATATGTCCCGGCGGTTTTATATGGACAGGCTTTGTAATGAGTGCTTCAAGACGATTAAAATGAGCCGCCGGTTTAGCCGGCTTATAAGAGAATACGAGCGTATCTATCGGGGAATCCTTTCATGGATTAAAATTGTGGTAAAAATCATGTGTGTCCGGGGAATTTGGTATACGGGACATCAGTATTGTGCTGAAAATCAGTATCACCAGGGTCTTAAAGTCCTCAAATCAGGTAATTATCGGATAACACCGAAAAAACCATTATGATTGAGCCTGTTCCAAAACTAATTGACTGTGCGCTAATGCGCACGATTTTGGAACCGGCTCTTGGAAAACCGGTCAAAAGTCCTGGTTTTTCCCTTAAATCCAGGGAAGCTGTTCCAAAAACTGAAGTTTTGGAACAGTCTCGATTGACTTGAAACAGACGAGTTCTGGACGTATGTAGGGAAGAAGACGAACAAAGTATGACTTATTTGCGCGTATCACCGGAAAAGCGGTGAAATTGCTGCGTGTATTTGGAGGAAACGGGAATTCAAAACGGCGAAAAGACTGAGGAAGAGGCCGAGAGGGCCTGGAATAAGCTACGATCGGGTAGCGACAGACGATTGGGACAGTTTTGTTTCGGTATTTGTAGGAGACAAGCACGAGGTAGGGAAAAAGCACACGGTGGGATCGAAGGGAATAATTGCCGGATAAGGCGGGCATTTCGGAGAACGTGTTGTTTCTCCAGGAAGCTGTTCAACCACTGGAAGGCATGTGATATTGCGTTCTTTTACATCAACTATGGCTTCGTTTGATAACCCATCATACTTTGTGGATCACTTTCGAAATTTTTATTTGTGTTGAGGGGTTTAATACCCAAGAACTCGTTTGTGTAGGGGAGATTCAGGGCACTTAAAAAGGGTATTAAACCTTGAATACAAATACCTTACGAGAACAACAACCTCGTCCCTTTAGGGTGAGGCTGTTGATTACTTCTTTAGCCCTGAGCACAGAAGGGTGATAAGTTAAACTCACCACTGCCAGAGATTCCTTCCAGTATTTTTTAGTATCGCTCTTTTTCTTCATCTGTCCATGGAGATGATTCAGGCTCTATGCTGTAAAAATGGATTCAATCGGAATTGTCCCTCCCGTGAGCGTATTTTCATTCAAAACTTGAGGTTTTGAAACAACCTCCCCATTTAGTGTTTGTCCACAAAGTCGATTACTTTGCGGACAGAACTTTGCAATTACTCCCGTTTCATACCGAAACGGTGCGCAAACGGCTGTTCTGCAAATCAGGGGGCTTGTGCATTAATTTCTTTGCAGATATCGACCCAGCCCTTGCTGCCTGAGTATTCTTCAAGTTCATTCATGGTGAGTTCTATGGCGGAATTGCTGCTGCCGCAAGCAGGGAAAACCGTTTGAAAACGCTGCATGGAAATATCCAGATATACGTCCACGGTCACAGGAATGCCGAAGGGGCAGACCCCTCCAACGGCATGTCCTGTGGCAGCCAGGGCTTCTTCCGCGGAGAGCATTCGGGCTTTGAAACCGAAGCGGTCTTTGAATTTGCGGTTATCCAACTTCATATCCCCGGCGCTCAGGACCAGCAGTGTCCCTTCTCCGGCAGCCTTGAGGCTTATGCTTTTGGCAATACGGGCGGGTTCCACTTTAAGGGCGGCCGCAGCTTCCGCCACAGTAGCCGTGGAAGCGTCAAGTTTGATGATGTCTTTATCTCTACCCCATTGCTTGAGGTGGGCCTCTGCCTGTTCCGTCATGGTTATTCAAGGACGTAGATCATAACCGCTTCCCGGCCTTCGGCGGTTTTGGTAGACAGTTCCAGATTCCGGCCCTGGAGATTCCATTGAGACACATTTTGAAGGTAACTGAAATATTCGGCTTCATGGAGTTTTTCCGGAGATCGCAGGGGCGCCATAAGTGTTCCGGCGATGAGACCGATCTTGATGGATTTACCGGATCCCGGTTCGTAGGGAGCGGAATAGCGATTGGGAGCGCCCCTGCCGCTGATCCTTTCGGCGTCGAAGGTAAGAGTAAAGATGTCCTCAAAGCCCTCTGCGATGAGTTTCTCCCGGTCAAAGGTAACGGATTCACCCTGGGGAATACGTATTTCCGTGAGTCTGAATTGTTTCCCGGTAACCTGATCCAAACCGAGGGTGGAAACCGGATCCTGCCTGGAAGCAGGTTCACCGGTACAGGCGTTAGACCAGAGGAAGACTGCAATTGCCAGGAAAGAAAAAAACACTTTCCTGGTAGTTAGGGGCTTTTTCAAAATATCAAATTTTGAAAAAGCAGCCTTAGATTTAAGTGGAAAAGCGGGCCCTAAACCGCTTTCCCCAAAGTCTTTTTCAAAACTAACCGAGTTTTGAAAAAGGCTCGTTGTATAAAGATTCATTTTCATGCTTAAAAAATAACCTTTTTTTGTTTATTTCTCAAGGCTTTACATTTTCTTCGCCGCCGTCTGCCCCTTCCAGGTTCTGTCTATAAAGTGAGGCTGTTCCAAAACCTCAGTTTTTGGAACAAGCTCAAGTAACCGGGCTTATGGATAGACGCCGAATAGTTCGTCCTGGTCTTCGGGTTCGGGGTCTTCATCTTCCCTGACGATCCTGTCTACGCCGATAACATAGTCCGGACGGTCTATGCTGAGGATTTTGACTCCCTGGGCGCTGCGTCCCATGACCCGAATCGACTTGCTCTTGAGTTTGATGGATTTGCCCTGGCTGGTGATGCACATGATTTCTTCGTTATCTAGGACATTGACACAGCCGATGATTTCGCCGGTTTTTTCACCGACAGTGTAGATCCGCTGTCCTCCGGTGGCCCGGCCATGGGAACTGAATTCGCTGAACTCAACCCGTTTGCCAAAGCCGTATTCGGTGACGATGAGCATTTTTTCCGATTTTTTCGGATTTTGTTCCCTATCTACCCGAAGGAGGCCCGTGAGTTCATCGGTGTTGCCGATCTTCATGCCGCATATGCCGCGGGTGGAACGGCCCATAGGGCGGACTGTATTCTCGTGGATGCGAAGGGCCTGGCCCCGGCGGGAAATGAGGACAACTTCATCGTTCCCCGAACTGAGGAGGGCACTGACCAGCTTATCTCCTTCGTCAAGTTTTATGGCGATAATACCTCTGGTTTTTGCATTACCAAACTCGGAGGTTTTTACCTTTTTGACAACGCCCCGGACTGTCCCCATGAAGAAGAACTGTTCATCGCTGAAATCCTTGAGAGACACGATGGTGGTTATATCTTCGTTGGGGTTTACCGTAAGCAGAGTTTTGATGTGACTCCCCTTTGAAGTCCGCGATCCTTCGGGGATTTCGTGAACCTTCATCCAGTAGGCCTTGCCTTCGTTTGTGAAGAACATGATGTATTCATGGGTAGAGGCAACGAAAAGCTGTTCGACAAAATCATCTTCCGAAAGCTTTGCTGCGGCCATGCCCTTACCGCCCCGCCCCTGGTTGCGATAGGCCGTAACCGGGACACGCTTTACATAGCCCAGTTTGGAGATGGTGATCATCATCTCTTCTTTTTTGATGAGATCTTCTATGTTGATGTTTTCTACTTCGCCGTTGACGATCTCGGTGCGGCGCTTGTCGCCATATTTTTCGCCGATAACTCTGGTTTCATCTTTGATCAGGGTCCGCAGTTTTTGTTCATCTTCCAGCAGGGACTTGTAGTAGGCGATCTGGACTTTGAGTTCTTCCAATTCCTGTTTGAGTTTTTCAACTTCCAGACTTGTGAGTCGCCCGAGGCGCATTTCCACGATGGCGTGGGACTGCACCTCCGAAAGAAGGAAACGTTCACGCAGGCGGTTTTCCGCATCGGCAATGTCCCGGCTCTTTTTGATGAGTTCCACCACTTCGTCAATGTTCGCCAGCGCGATAACCAGGCCTTCCAGGACATGGGCCCGCTCCTCGGCCTTGCGCAGTTCATAGCGGATACGCCGGGTAACAACTTCGACACGATGTTCGATGAAGTAGTGGATAAGTTCCTTGAGGTTGAGACACTGGGGTTTACCTCCCACCAGGGCAAGGTTGATGATGCCGATGGAAACCTGCAGTTGGGTGTTTGAAAAGAGCTGGTTGAGGACAACTTTGAGGATGGCTCCCTTTTTTAGTTCGATGACTACCCGGATACCGTCCCGGTCGGATTCATCGTTGAAGCCGGCGATGCCGTCTATTTCCTTTTCCCTCACCAGAACGCCGATCCGCTCAAGGAGGAGCTTTTTGTTGACGCCATAGGGGATCTCATTGAAGACGATCAATTCCTTGCCCGATTTGGCGGTTTCCACGGTAAAGCGGCCGCGTACGAGGATCTTTCCCCGGCCGGTTTTGTAGGCATCTCGTATGCCCCGGCGACCGAAGATGATGCCTCCGGTGGGGAAGTCGGGCCCTTCGATGAACTTTATGAGTTCTTCGATACCGATCTCCGGATTGTCAATACAGGCGCAGACGGCATTGCAGACCTCAACCAGGTTATGGGGAACCATGTTTGTCGCCATGCCAACAGCAATACCGCTTGAACCGTTGATCAGGAGATTGGGAACCGCCGCGGGAAGCACCACCGGTTCGCTGTCGGATTCATCATAATTGGGAATAAAATCGACTGTTTCCTTTCCCAGATCCTGGAGCATTTCGTCTCCAATGCGGGAAAGTTTTGCCTCGGTATAACGCATGGCCGCCGGAGGGTCGCCGTCAATAGAACCGAAGTTTCCCTGTCCATGTACTACCGGGTAACGGAGGGAGAAGTCCTGGGCCATGCGTACCAGGGCATCGTAGAGGGCAAGATCCCCGTGGGGGTGATACTTACCCATGGTATCTCCTACGATGCGGGCACACTTCTTGGTAGCCGTTCCGGGGCGGAGTCCCATCTCGTTCATGGCATAGAGAAGCCTGCGGTGTACCGGCTTGAGGCCGTCCCGTACATCAGGCAACGCCCTGGATACAATAACCGACATGGCATAGATGAGATAATCGTTTTTGACTTCGTCTTCTATCGCTATAGGGATAGTTTTCCCTGTTTTTACCGGTATATCAGCGTCTTCAGCCATGCACAAACCGCTCCTTGCGGTGTATATAAACACTTCCTTAAGCTGGCGGCCCTGAGGGGCGCATAATTTCTCAGTATAGCGTTTTCGGGGAAAAAGGTCGAGGGAGGATTGACCATGGGGTTCCCATTAACATTGTTGGCTGAACAACTCTAATGTTAATTGTTCCCCCTGTTTTTCCATTCAAATGTATGAACATAGTCAAATAATCCGTCCCTGTTACATACTATTTTGTTTTCATGGCATAATATTTCCATTAATTCCCTGTTCCTGCCGCTCATGACGATATAGTTATTGCCATATTTATGTTGATATTTTTGCTTTAATTACGGAAGAAGTATGGGACTCAACCATACTATTGTCTTTATTCCGTTATTCCTCATTATCTTTAATACTTGAGCCTGTTCCAAAATCGTGCGCATTAGCGTACAGTCAATTAGTTTTGGAACAGGCTCACTTCAAATCTTTTTTTTGCTTGTTGCAACATTCGGTTCCGGTAGGGCGCATAATTTTTCATCAAAGGTAGTAAGGGGTAGTTCTACAATACATTTTGCCTTGTCATTTATTGCTCCGGTGCCTATTATGCATTTTTTACGTCTGCGTTTTAGCTTTTCTTCCGGCAGTCGGGAGCATTTATTCTATTTCTACATCTTCAAAATCATGATCAATGTTATAACATTTGCTTCTTGCATCACAATATATGCATCCCCGACGGATATTTTATACCTGTTCCGTATGGGAGGGACAGTGGATATTCGTGAAAATATGTGTGTTTCATTCAAAATAGCCGTATGAAATTTATATCCCCTGTATTATACTGGAAATGGTATCTCTCCATATAGACCGTCCAGGAGGTAGACGTATGAAAAAGCTGGTTCGTCTTACAAGGTATAAACATGCCGGAAAAAATGGAGCTAAACTGTCTCAAACAGAGAATTTCAGCATTGCCGAGCGGCGGGCCGTGATGGAATTCCACATCCGCCGGGAAGTACGGGAGGAATATGGGCTTGAGGAAGCTCTTTTTTCTCTCCGGGGCAATGTGGTGCTGGCCGACATGAGGCAGGTGCGGGAACTGACCGCCAAATTTAACAGCAAGCTTGCCGCTCAAGGGGCGCCTGAAAATACGTATATCAATGCCGGGGAACTCTTTGCCATGGGACTTATCGACGAGATTCTCCATTACATAATCGCCCTTTACCGTGAACAGGTGCAGCCCGATGCCTTTATGACGGCTCTGGAACGGCTTGAAGGGAAGTTGGGAGACCGGCGTACAGACGGCCTTTTGCGGACTTTTTCCGTACAGTTTCCTCCCCAGGCGGTGTATGGGAAGAAAGCCAGTATTGAAGTTTACCTTTCCGGGCACGAGGGGAAAGAAAGCTGCAGGGCTCTTTCCCTGGAAGAGATCATGATGCTCAATCTGGCAAATCTGAATCCTGCCTTCAAGCCCTTTCTTTTCCTCTTTAATGATGAGGATCTGGCCAAAAAAACCGTATACCCTGCAGCCGTCGAGGAATTGAAAGCCCACTTCAAGGATCTACCGTCTTTCGGTCCGGGCGGCCTCAACCTCTGGGATCTTCTACGCGCTCCCGCCCTGGCTTCTCCCGATTCCCTGGCAGGGCAGCTTGAGTATATGCGTAAAAGCTGGGGTCTGCTTCTCGGCAAGTTTATGGTACGGCTCCTCATGGGGCTGGATGTTATCAAAGAAGAAAACAAGCCTTCGTTTTTTGGGCCGGGGCCTATGGAGGCCTATGATTATTCGGGTCTTGATGAGTATGAGCGTTTCAGTCCCGATCAGGACTGGATGCCCCGGACAGTGCTTATGGCCAAGAGTACCCTGGTCTGGCTCTTTCAGATTTCCCAAAAGTACAAGCGGGAGATTACCCGGCTGGATCAGATACCCGATGAAGAACTGGATGAACTTTCGCGCCGGGGCTTTACGGGGCTTTGGCTTATCGGGCTCTGGGAGCGGAGCAATGCCAGCCGGACGATAAAGCAGTGGATGGGGAATCCCGAGGCGGCGGCCTCCGCATACAGTCTTTACGATTACGATATAGCGGACGAACTGGGGGGCTGGGGCGCTTTGGCAAACTTGCGGGAACGCTGTATCCGCAGGGGAATCAGGCTGGGTTCCG